>NZ_JBAGBW010000032.1 GCF_039822205.1 Thermodesulfobium sp. 4217-1 | reverse complement strand
CAGAAGCAATTCGAATAGTTGACTTTATAAAATTTTATATTTATACTTATTAAAAGTGCCGAGGTGGCGGAATGGCAGACGCGCTAGTTTGAGGGGCTAGTGAACGCTTTGTTCGTCAGGGTTCAAGTCCCTGTCTCGGCACCAAGAACCAACCTCTTTGTGAAGAGGCTTGATGTTCTTAAAGGGAGGTGAACTTTGCTCTAAGTTTTTGGTCACAGATGAGACGAGATGAGGACAGATTAGAAAAATTTAAACTTTTGAAAAGGTTTTAGGAGGTTATTCATCTATGTTTTTAGGAAAAGTAAAGTGGTTTAACAATGAAAAGGGTTATGGCTTCATATCAAAGGACGATGGAAGTGGTGATGTCTTTGTTCACTACAGCGCAATCCAGGGCAAGGGTTTCAGAACCTTAGAGCAGGGACAGGCTGTCCAGTTCGAAATTGTTGATGGTCCAAAGGGACCACAGGCATCAAACGTTACAAAGGTATCATAATTAAGAAATTATTGTCCTTAAAATAATAAATTTTTAATAATTGATCTTTTCAAAAGCCCCTGTTTGGGGCTTTTGTTTTCTTAATTTAATCAATATAATTTAATGTAAGCTTTTTTCTTACTAAATATTTATAGGAGGACAAGCATGCAAGTAATCGTAAAAGATAAAGGTGTAAACCTATCGGATGAACAAAAAACTTATATTTCAAACAAAATGTCAAAATTGGATAGATTTTTCAAAAAAATTATCGAAGTTCAGATCGTTTTGACCAGATCAAGCGCCAAGAAAAATAAGCAGATATTTTCGGCTGAGGTTACAATCTTTGCTGCTGGTTCTACAATTCGTGCTCAAGAAAATTCTGATGACGTAAGGACCGCAGTCGACCTCGTCCACGACAAGCTGGAAAGACAGATATCAAGATACAAGGAAAAGCTGGTCCAAAGACATAGGAATCTGATGTCTGAGAGCTTTTTAGAACAGAAAAACGAAGAGATATCTCCTGAAGGCGAGATAATTAAGATAAAAAGGTTTCCTTTCAAGCCAATAACACCAGAAGAGGCTATAATAGATATGGAATTGTTAGGTCATAACTTTTATGTGTTTATAAATTCGCAAACTATGGACGTTAACGTAATTTATAGCCGAAATGATGGTGGATATGGTTTGATTGAACCAGAAAAATAAATATTTGAGGAATATAAATGTTTAATAAGCTTCTAAATAAGATTTTGGGTTCTAGCAAAGAGAACGAGCTAAAAAAATACTATGAAGTGGTAGCTGCTATAAATAGCAAAGAAGAAGAGGTTAAAAAATTAAGCAGGGAAGATTTCTTACAGCAAACTAACAATTTTAGAGAAGCTCTTAAAGATTTCAAGGGAAAAGAATTCCCAACAGATATTCTTTTAAATGCCTTTGCTATGACAAGAGAGGCAGCTTTAAGAACCCTTGGGCTTAGACATTTTGACGTTCAGTTAATAGGCGGTCTCGTATTAAACGATGGCAAGGTAGCTGAGATGGGAACAGGCGAAGGCAAAACCCTTGCTGCTACCAGCGCTGCCTATCTCAATGCACTTAGCGGTGAGGGCGTTCATATAATTACTGTAAACGACTATTTGGCCAAAAGAGACGCCGAATGGATGAGACCTGTTTACGAATATCTTGGCGTTTCAGTAAGCTATTTGCAAAATAACTTTGACAACGAGCAAAGAAAAGCTGCATATAATTGTGATATTACCTATGGAGTCAATCATGAATTTGGTTTTGACTTTTTAAGAGATAATATGGCTTTATCTGTACTCGATCAGGTCCAAAGAGGCTTGAACTATGCAATTGTAGACGAGGTCGACAGCGTCTTGATCGATGAAGCCAGAACACCGCTAATCATATCGGGAAGAGCCGCTCAGAAAACAGAGCTGTATAATAGGCTCAATCCTGTAGCCCTAAGGATGAAATCAGAAGAAGATTTTACCCCAGATGAAAAAACTAAAACTCTTTCTTTGACTGAGGAAGGCGTGGCAAAGGCAGAGAAGTTATTGGGCATAGAAAATCTTTTTGATGTAAAAAATATAGATGTACTTCACGTTCTTACCCAGCTGTTAAGAGCCAACTTTATGTTTAAGAAGGAAAAAGATTACGTAGTCAAAGACGGCGAAATAATCATCGTAGACGAATTTACAGGAAGGCTTATGAATGGTAGAAGATACTCTGACGGTCTTCACCAGGCTATTGAAGCAAAAGAACACGTAAGGGTAAAAGAAGAGACGCAGACTATAGCTACTATTACAATACAAAATTATTTTAGAGCATATAAAAAGTTAGCTGGTATGACCGGTACTGCAAAGACTGATGAATCTGAGCTTATAAAGATTTATAACCTGGTAGTAGTGGTGGTACCAACCAACAAGCCCGTAACAAGAGTTGATTTTCCCGATGTAATTTACAAAAATGAGAGTGCAAAACTTAGATCTTTAATAAATGAAATCCAGGATTGTTTTGAAAGAGGTCAGCCAATCTTGGTTGGCACGACATCTATTGAAAAATCAGAAAAACTTAGCTTGCTCTTGAAGAAGAAGGGCATACCGCATCATGTATTGAATGCGAAGTATCACGAAAAAGAAGCTGAGATAATCTCTCATGCTGGCGAAAAGAAGTCGGTAACAATAGCTACAAATATGGCAGGCAGAGGTGTAGATATCGTTCTTGACGATGAAGTAAAGCAACTTGGCGGATTACATGTAATTGGCACATCCAGGCATGAGAGCAGGAGAATCGACAACCAGTTAAGAGGCCGTTCTGGAAGGCAGGGAGACCCTGGATCTTCAAGGTTTTACTTATCGCTTGATGACGATCTCTTGAGGATGTTTGGTTCTGATAAGTTAGCTACTTTAATGGATAAGTTAAGTATTGATGAAAACGAGCCAATCGAGCACAGCTGGGTGACAAAGGCCGTTGAAAATGCCCAGAAAAAAGTCGAAGAGAACAACTTCGGCATAAGAAAGCAGCTTATTGAGTACGATGATGTCTTGAATAGGCAGAGAGAATATATATATTCTGAAAGACAAAAACTATTAACTCGTGAAGATTGCAAAGATATAATTGTTGGATGGATTGAGCAGATTGTTGACAAATTTGTAGATGACGCCTGTCCTAAAAAGGTAATTAATGAGGAAAATATAGAGCTTCTTAGGGAATCTCTTCAAGAAATTACAAAGATAGACGACGAAGTCTTTGCTGACTGCAAAGATATATCAGAATTGAAGTCTAAGCTTAAATCCTTCTTAAAAGAGAAATATGAAATTAGAGAGTCAGATCTTAGTCCAGAATTACTAAGGTCTTTGGAAAAATATATTTCTTTAAGAATTATAGATGAAAAGTGGATGGAGCATCTGCAGGACAACGATTCTTTGAGAGAGGGCATAGGCTTGAGAGCCTATGGTCAGAAGGATCCTCTTGTAGAGTACAAGATTGAGGCATCAAAGCTATTCCAGGAGACAGCTACGCTGATAAAAAAAGATACTTTAAAGTTTCTGTTCAACGTAATTGTTGAGAAAAAAGAAGATTTAAATGAAAAGCCAAAAGCTCCACAAACTAAGACTAATGTAAACGTTCAAGGTGATAATAAGAAGAAAAAAATCGGAAGAAATGATCCTTGTCCATGTGGAAGCGGAAAAAAATATAAACATTGTTGTGGAAGGAATGAAAAATGATTGAATATGATGTTAATTCGCTAAATGAGAGAATCTTAAAGCTACGTGACTGTCTTTGACCTGGACAACAAAACAAAAAAATTAGATAGCATAAAAATGGAATTTTCCAAACCTGAAATCTGGCAAGATGTTCAAAGGTCTTCCAACCTTACCCAGATAGCTGACGGTCTTCAGAAAAGTGTTGACGAGTGGAAAAACTTGACATCGAATTTTGAAGACTTTTTGTTTTGGTTGGAGTTTCAGGGTGAAGATGCAGATATTGAAGTTGATAAAAGTTATAAAAACTTAATCCAGATTCTTGAAGAAATGGAATTTAAGGCTCTTTTATCTGATAAATACGATAGCTATGACGCCATGCTTACAATAAGCGCTGGGGCAGGAGGCGTGGACGCGCAAGATTTCGCTGAAATGCTTCTTAGGATGTATATCAGATGGGGAGAAAAAAATAAGTATTCTGTAGAATTCGTCGATCAGAGTCCTGGAGATGAGGCTGGCATCAGATCTGCTACCATCTTTTTCAAGGGCAGATATTCTTATGGGTTTTTGAAGTCTGAGCAAGGAGTTCACAGGCTGATAAGACTCTCTCCATTTGATTTTAATAACAGAAGGCATACATCATTTGTACTGGTGGAAGTGGCTCCATTAATCAAAGACATTAAGGAAGTGAATATAAAAAACGAGGATATCAGGATTGAGACTTTTAGAGCCTCTGGCGCAGGGGGACAGCACGTAAACAAAACTGATTCGGCAGTTAGAATTATTCACTTGCCAACTGGCATTGTGGTGACATGTAGAAATGAGAGAAGTCAATTTCAGAATAAGGATGCGGCTATGAAGGTCCTTATCTCCAGGATAAACAGCCTCAATGAAGAAAAGCAAAAGAGTAAGCTAAACGAGTTTAAGGGTGAAACTGATGCTTCATGGGGCAAGCAAATAAGAACTTATGTCTTGCATCCTTATACCATGGTGAAAGATCACAGAACCAATGTGGAAATTGGAGATGTGTATGGAGCCCTGGATGGCAATATTGACGAATTTCAGAAGGCATATTTACTAAAACAATCAAAAGAAAAAAATCAGGGTGGTTAAATGATAAATAAAAAACTTCTTACTTATGTGGCATTATTTATGCTTTTTTCTGCAGTATTGTTTTCTATTGTTATTTCTTCTATTAGAACTGATGTGGAAATTAAGGCGGATAAACATATATCAATTGTAATCGATTATGAAGGGTTTAGGGATCTTGCTGAATTGACCAACTATCCCTTTGATAAACTTCTAAGCACTCTCAAGGAAGAAGGAGTGATCGCTGTAGCCCTAAAAGAATCAAACCTTAAATCCCTGGTCGAACGCGGAGAAGTTTTTTTGGTTCATCCAGATGAAAAAGCAGTTAAAGATGGGGTAATATGGGTTGCTGAATTTAGAAATCCTGAGCTGGCAAAAGAAGTTTTTGATAAATTGACACAGAAATACAATGGACTTCTTAGGAAAACCTATCTAAAAGGCTCGGAAATTTATTCTTCTGATGAAGATTTGCCATCTTTATATTTTGGGTTTCTCAATCAAGAATTGAGTCTATGTAAGAAAATGGGACTTGACATCGTGTTGAGACCGATAAACGATTATCGTTTTTATTCTAGTAAGGATGATTTTGAGAGATGGGTAAACCAGTATCCTAAAGATGTGTGGATGATAATTTTCGGTGAGAGAGAAGTGCTGGGATATCCTAAGTTTATTAACATCTACGCAAATATTTTGGAAAAGAATAATATACGTTTTGGATATGTAGAGTTTGCTAAACAAAAGGGCATTGACGAATTGGCAAGAATGATACCATATCAAGTGTTGAGAGTTCACGCAATCACGAATAACGAGATACCTGGAGAAAACATCATTTATTCAAATAAGATGTTTGAATCAGGAAAAAAGATAAAATATTCTGATGCTATTCCCCGATGGGGCAGAGCTATTAAAGAGAGAAATATCAAGGTATTGTACGTTAACCCCTGGGGCGAGCCTATAAATGGCGACCTCATAAAGACAAATGTCGAATATATAAAGAATATCGTTCAAGAAATAAAACTTCAAGGGTATACGCCTGGCAAGGCTCAATGGAGCGCTCATGATGAATTTTATTTTAAGCCGATAAGACTTATCTGGATATTTGGTATATTCTTTTGTCTGGGATGTCTATCTCTTCTGATGCTTTCTGCTAATTTGAGCTCAAGAAAGATATTGATTTACTCGTCTGTACTGCTATTGATAGACATCTTGTTATTTATATTTGGTAAATTTAATTTTATTGCATGGGAAACTGCTCTGATGAGCTCTACCTTCCCTCCGATATACTTATTTAATAAAATAAAAAATTTTAGTTGGCAATCATTTTTGCTTAATTTTCTAATGGTTTTCTTTATATCAATTTCGGGAGCGCTGCTCACAAATAATATCTATCTGTCGTCGACATCGGTAATAGGAATAAATATCTTCCCATTGATAAAGCTGCTCTTGATATTGCCGATTTTATTCTTGGGGCTCAGGATATTTTTCAGATCTATCAATATCAAGGATTATATTAATGAAATTATGAAGCCTATGAGAAGGGTGGAATTCATAGCTCTGCTGATATTTTTGATAATTTTGGCTGTTTATGTGCTGAGATCTGGAAACCAAAATCCGATTGGACTATTGCCAGATGAAGAGCACATAAGGATATTTTTGGAAAAAACTCTATTTGTAAGGCCAAGGTTTAAAGAGCTCATAGGATATTCTTTGCTGATATTCTCTTTCTATCTGTATAAATTAAATAGTGTTAACTTTTCCAAGTTCTTCTTTTTAATCTCTTCTGTAGCCTTTATATCTTTGACCGACACATTTTTACACATTCACATCCCAATATACATCAGCATTATCAGAAGTCTGGAAGGAATATTTTTTGGCACACTTTTTGGATTTGTATTTTGCATAGTATTATACGGCTTAATAAAAACCTATAAGTCGAGGTTTGATACATGATAATAGCAATTGATGGTCCTGCAGGGGCTGGCAAGAGCACGGTAGCGCGAGAATTATCTAAAAAGCTTAACTTTAAATATGTGGATACTGGCGCGATGTATAGAGCTATAACCTTTGAGCTTATAAAAAGAAAACAAGAAGATTCTGCTGATTTGGAGAAAGTTTTCAAGGATATAATCGAATCTATCAATATTGACTTTGTTGATGGAAATATTATTTTAAATGGCGAAATTTTATCAAAAGAATTGAGGACTCCCATTATAGACAGGAATGTCTCAAAGGCAGCCTCTAGCGGGGTGGTAAGAGCCTTTCTCTCTGTTGAACAAAGAAAGCTATCTATCAAGTCGCCAAATACTGTTTTGGAGGGCAGAGATACAACCACTGTGGTCTGTCCTGATGCCCAGGTGAAGATATTTTTAACCGCATCGCTGGAAGAAAGAGCAAGGAGAAGGCACGAAGAGTTGCTGAAAAAAAATATAAAAATTGGTTTTGAAGAGGTAATGAGCCAAATTGAAAAAAGAGACAAATCTGATATGAATAGGTCAATAGGCCCTTTGATGGTGGCAGAAGATGCTGTAGTCATAGATTCTACCGCAAAGGATGTTCATTGGGTCGTTAACAAAATTTATGAAATTGTTGAAAGTAAAAAAAATTATACTTAATGTATAATTGATTAAAGAAATTGAGAGGAGAATGAATTTTGGATGACTTGCTGTTAAGAGAGCACGCAAAGAATATCAGGCATCTAATTATTGAGATGATTACTTCTGCGAAATCTGGCCATCCTGGCGGTTCTTTATCTGCTGTTGAAATACTGGTTTCGCTTTATTTTGGGGGAGTGCTGAACTACGATCCTAAAAATCCTTCCTTAGGGTCAAGAGATAGGTTTTTCCTCTCGAAAGGTCATGCTGCGCCTGTTTTGTACTCAACCCTTGCAGAGGCTGGCTATTTTGACAAATCTGGACTCGACACGCTCAGGCAGTTAAATAGTCCTTTTCAGGGGCATCCTGATATGAAAAAGCTTCCTGGAATAGAGGCGTCTACCGGTTCTCTGGGACAGGGATTGTCTATCTCTGTTGGCTGTGCCCTTGGTCTAAGGCTAAAGGGCCTCAAATCTCATGTCTTTGCCTTATTGGGAGACGGAGAGTTGGAAGAGGGGCAGGTTTGGGAGGCAGCAATGGCAGCAAGACACTTTAAGCTCGACAATCTAACTGCAATAATTGACAGAAACAACCTTCAAATAGATGGATTTACAGAAGAAGTTATGTCCCTGGAACCCCTGGCTGACAAGTGGCTCTCTTTCGGATGGAGCGTGGTGGAGCTAAGCGGGCACGATTTCGATCAGATAGTTCCTGCACTTCTGAATGCAAAAAAAAGAGGTGACAAAAAACCTCTTGTTATTATTGCGCATACCATAAAGGGCAAGGGAGTATCCTTTATGGAAAATATTTGTGATTTTCACGGCAAGGCGCCAAGCGAAGATCAGGCGAAGATTGCATATTCTGAATTGAAAGAGTGTGATGAACAATGAAGGCAACCAGAGAGGCTTACGGAGAGGCTCTTTTAGATTTAGGCAGATTGAGCGATCAGGTAGTAGCTCTTGATGCAGATCTGTCCAAATCTACTAAAACTTCGCTTTTCGCCAAAGAATTTCCCGAAAGATTTTTCGATGTAGGCATAGCTGAACAAAATATGATAGGCATAGCTGCAGGACTTTCTCTTGCTGGCTTCGTCCCTTTTGCGAGCACTTTTGCCATATTTGCTTCTGGCAGAGCCTGGGAGCAGATTAGAAATACTGTAGCCTATCCATCCCTGAACGTTAAGGTTTGCGCATCGCACGCTGGCATTACTGTGGGCGAAGATGGCGCATCGCATCAATCGGTAGAAGATATTGGCTTAATGTCTATAATTCCCAATATGACAGTCCTGGTTCCAGCTGACCCAATAGAAACAAAGTCTGTGATTAATTGGGCATTTAAATATAAAGGTCCTGTCTATGTAAGGCTGGGCAGGATGGGCGTACCCGATCTGCTGCCAAAGGATTATTCTTTTGATACAAAACCATATATATTTAAAAAGGGGAAGAAGATAGTCATATTTGCCACAGGAATTATGCTGTGGAAATGTCTGGAGGCTATCGAGCTTTTAAAGGCTTATGATATAGAGCCAACCTTAGTAAATGTCCCCTGTCTGAAGCCATTTCCAGAGGAAGAGATTATAGAGATTGCAAGGGAACACGATATGGTCTTTACCGCTGAAGAGCACAGCATTATAGGTGGTCTTGGTTCAATGGTCGCCTCAGCCCTTTCGAGGAGTTATCCTATGAAGGTTTGTTTTATCGGCATCAATGACAAATTTGGTACTTCTGGCAAGCCAAATGAACTGCTAACCTACTATGGTCTGGACGCAGCAGGTATAAAAGAAAGATTGCTGTCTAATATAAAATGAATTCTGCTATAGTTTTCAAAAATGTTACAAAAGTTTACCATGGTCAGATATTTGGCTTAAAGGATATAAACCTTGAAGTGGAAAAGGGAGACTTTGTTTTTATTGTCGGCCATAGCGGAGCTGGCAAATCAACTTTGTTGAAACTTCTGTATAGAGCCCTGCTGCCTTCTTCAGGAGAGGTCCATGTAAACAATATGAATTTGTTAAAGTTAAAAGATAAGGATATTCCCGTTTTCAGGAGAACCTTAGGTGTGGTTTTTCAGGATGTAAAGCTTTTGCCAAGGAAGACTGCGATCGAAAACATCTCATTGTGTCTGGAGATGCTCGGTTTATCTGATAGAGAAGTGAAAAAGAGGGCTTATAAGTCATTGGAGCTTGTCAAACTTAGTGGGAAGTCCAGGGCTTTTCCAAATGAACTCTCAGGCGGCGAGCAGCAAAGGCTGGCAATAGCAAGGGCTATATCGTATTATCCTACTCTTCTAATTGCTGATGAGCCTACTGGTAATATAGATCTGAAAACTTCATGGGAGATAATGTCCATTTTTGAAAATTTGAACAGGATGGGGATGACTATTTTAATAACGACTCACAATCCAATAATTGTCAGCAAGATGAACAAGAGAGTTATTCAATTAAAGAATGGGCAAGTAGAGTCTGATAGTCTGGAGCCTACGCCGATAGTTTATGAGCAGATTTAGAATATATTTAAGGGAGTCAATAATTTCTCTGAGCAGAGGTGGAGGCATGGCAATAGCTTCTACCATTTCTATTTCTTTTACTATGATAATCTTTGGATTGATATTGATGTTGTTTTTGTCATTGTTCCAGGCTTCGACCAAGATAGGCGATCAGGTAGAGCTCCTTGTATTCTTGAAGGATAATGTGTCTGCACAAGACATAAACGGCCTGGTGGGAACGATATCGAATATGGAAGGCGTTTCATCGGTGGAATACGTCTCAAAGCATGATGCATGGGAGAAATTTAAAAAATATTTTCAGAGCAAGATAAACATTTCTGACATAAAAAACCCTTTGCCAGATACTATCAAGGTTAGGACGAAAGGTCCAGATTATATTGCTGGACTTTCAAAGGTAATCTCACAATTTCCTCAAGTTGACGAAACGAGATATCCTCAGCAACTTTTAAATGCGCTCAATGTGATGGTCCAAAGAATTACTCTTATCGGATCTCTTTTACTAATTGGTTTTGCCCTTGCATCGCTTGTGGTAATCTCAAGCACTATCAAGGTATCGGTACTTGCAAGGAGAGAAGAGCTTGAGATCTTGGAGCTGGTGGGCGCAGAGCCAAATTTTATCAGGATGCCATATATCCTTGAGGGAAGCTTTATAGGGCTATTTTCTTCACTTCTGGCAATCTTTTTCTTTATATTTCTCTCTATCTTCTTGAGTTTTGCGATTGTAAATATAAATCCGCCGTGGTCATTTTTCTGGCCACTGAATACCTCTCTGTGGATTTTGATGTGCTTTATAATCGTGCTTACTGGGACCTTTATTGGATTCTTGGGCAGCTTTATTTCTCTGAGAAATGTCGGCAAGTTTTCTGTTACAAAAGATTTTTAGCTCTCTTTCTCAACAAACTTCTTCACCCTTTGCATATCTTTCCATGTAAGCCATCGAGGGGATCCCTCTTTCTTGCTGGCATTTCTAAGAAGATATGATGGATGAAACATTGGTATGAAATATTGATCGTCTTGAAGAATCAATTCTCCTCTCATCTTCGTAATAGAGCTAAAATTTTTCAAAATGGCTTTGCACGCAACAGCTCCCAACAAGACTATTATCTTTGGTTTTAGAGATTCTATTTGAACCTGTAAGAAAGGTCTGCAAGCCTCAATTTCTTCTGGGAGAGGATTTCTGTTTCCAGGGGGCCTGCATTTCACAACGTTTGTGATGTAGATATCCTCTCTTTTTAGTTCTACTGACTCAAAAATCTTGGTTAGGAGTTGACCTGCTTTCCCTACAAAAGGAATACCTTGTAAGTCCTCCATTTCCCCTGGTCCCTCTCCAATTACCATAATTTCAGGGCTCATAGGTCCTTCTCCGAAAACTACACTTGTACGGGTGGAGCTTAACTGGCACTTTTTACAACTTTTGGCTTCTAATAGAACCGCGTTAAATTTTAATTTTGACGAATCGTTCTTTAGATCCCCGTCTGGATTTTCTAAGTCATCAAATAAGCTGGGTATGTACAAGATCATCCTCCTAAATAAAAAGTTAAAACTAAAACTTAAATAGATTATATGTTAAAATAACAAACCATGTTATATAGAAAGGGCTGATCTAAATTATAAAATTTCTCGTCAAAAAAAGAACCAAGCTTTTGTATTTACTGTTTATTTTGATAATATTTCTGTCACATCCGACTAAGCTGTCTTTATTTTCTGGCGTAGTTTTTTCAATCTTGGGACTTTTGCTGAGAGCGTGGGCGGCAGCTACCATAAATAAAGTAAAGGTTCTCTCCACTGACGGACCATATTCTATCGTCAGAAATCCTCTCTATCTGGGCAGCTTTTTGGCTGGCTTTGGGGTGATGATGTCCACTGGAAGCCTTATTTTGTTGGCAATCTTCGCTGTGGGATTCTTGTTCGTCCACTTTCACAAGATGAGAGAAGAAGAGGTGGAGCTCTACAACGAACACAAAGAAAAATTTCTCGAATACAAGAGTAGGGTTCCTGCATTTTTCCCAAATTTCTTAAGCTTTAAGTCGGCTCCAATATCATTTGATAGATATATGTCCAACAACGAATACAGGGCATCTTTTACCGTCCTGGCGATATATATCTTTTTAATTTTTAAATTTATATTTTTTAATTAAGGAGAAGAGTTATGAATATATTGATTACTGGCGGTGCAGGATTTATAGGCAGTGAATTCGTAAGGCAGGCAGTAGAAAAGGGCCACAGAGTCAGCGTGATAGACAAGCTTACCTATGCTGGCTCGATGGATCGTATAAATTCAGTAATAGGCGATATCGCTTTCTACGAGGATGATATAAGAAATGAAGATTCTATTAAAAAGATTATAAAGACAGATAAAGTCGAAGCTGTTATAAATTTTGCTGCTGAGACCCATGTGGACAGATCTATCCTGGAGCCAAACGAATTTGTAAATACAAATATATGCGGTACTACGAGCATCTTGAACTCATTGATAAATTCTGATGTATTATTGGTGCACGTTTCTACCGATGAGGTCTATGGAGAGCTTGGAAAGGAAGGAAAGTTTTCGGAAAACAATCCTCTAAAGCCAAATTCCCCATATTCTGCGAGCAAGGCGAGCGCTGATCTCTTGATAAATGCTTATGCGAGAACCTTTTCTCTGAGAACACGAATAGTTAGGCCATCGAACAACTATGGTATGTGGCAGTTTCCAGAGAAGCTGATTCCTGTAGTAATTTTCAAAGCTTTAAATAATCAAAAAGTCCCTGTCTATGCAGATGGAGGCAATTTTAGGGAGTGGACATACGTAAAGGATTGCTGCAGCGCTATCTTTAAAGTTCTTGCTGAGGGCAAGGATTCGAACGCTTATAACATTGGCAGCGGCGAAGAGATGACCAACCTAAACCTGGTAAAAAAACTATTGAATATATTAAATAGATCTGAAGATCTTATTGAATTTGTAAAAGATAGACCTGGACATGACTTTCGCTATGCTCTGGATACCGAAAAGATTTCAAAAGAACTGGGGTGGAGACCATCTTATTCTTTTGAGCAGGGCCTGAAAGAAACTGTGGACTGGTATGTAGAAAATTATAAATGGTTGGAAAAGGAAGTAGCCAATCTAAAGGAGTATTGGGGCAGAGTTTATAAGTCGAAGTCGTAGTCGATATTGCATTTTTTTAGAAAATCTTGTAGGTCATCTGGCAGAGGAGCAGTAAAGCTAACTGTTTTGTCGTAAGTTGGATGCGAAAACTCTATTTTCAATGCATGAAGTGCTATTTCTGGGCAATTTTTGCAACTTCTTGTTGAATATTTTTTATCTCCCACTATTGGATGTCCTATATGTGACATGTGTACTCTTATTTGATGAGTTCTTCCAGTGTATATATTTATCTTCAACAAGGAAACAGCATGCTTTTCCAGGAGGCCTTCTCTGAGAACTGAATATTCAGTAAGGGCTGTCTTGCCAGAGAGATTTACTTCCATTTTCTGTCGGTGAATTTTTGAACGCTTAATGGGCATTGATATAAAGCCCTCTTTGTATTGCATATATCCATAAACAAGTGCGATATAAGTTTTCTTTACCTGACGGCTTTTAAACTGCTCTGAGAGCCTGCTCATTGTCCTGACTGATTTCGCTACTATCAAGACGCCAGTGGTCTCTTTGTCGAGCCTGTGGACTATTCCAGGTCTTTCTTGATCTACAAACTCTTCCTTGTTTATGGAATCTATGAGCGCATTTAATATAGTATTTCTAAAATTTCCCGCTCCAGGATGCACTACCATATCCCTATCCTTGTTTATGACCATGAAATATTCATCTTCATACAGAATCTTTATCTTTAACTTGTCCTGCTCAACGGAAAAGGGCTCTTTGAGCTTTATTGTTAATGAAATTTTATCGTAGGGCTTGATGCTGTAAGAGGGCTTTTCTACGAGGTTGTCGTTTACCTTTACACAACCTTCTTTGATTAGTTTTGAGTAATAATTTCTGGACTCTTCCTTCATAGCAAGAAGGAGAAACTGATCGAGCCTTTCTTTTTCAAAAGAGGGTATGGCGAATAGCTCAAAGGACTCATATTTTTCGAACTCTGTTAAGTTCATTTATCTATTTCTTCCATTAGCAGACAGCTTATAGGTCTTTTTCTTTTTCTGGAGAGACGAAAATTGTTTTTTCATTTCTGTAAAAAATCATCCCATTGCTCTTACCTTTGGCCTTTGTGAGGTATTTTACCTGGGTATAGATTACCTCTACTTCTTTTTCTTTCTTTCCTTTTGAAAAATGAGCGCATATCTGTGAAGCTTTTTTAATATCAGCCTGGTTTAGCTCTTTTTTTGTAGTTTTTAAAATCAAATAACTGCCAGAATAATTTCTAACATGAAACCACCAGTCATTTGGATTTGAAATCTTTATTAAATTTATATTGGAATTGGCATTTTTGCCGACCAATGCAATGGTGTAGTCATCAAAGTCTATTTTTATATAATCCTTTGTCTTCTCTCTTTCTTTCTTGTTTCTCTCTTCTCTCTTCTTGTCTGGTTTGGCAGGCGTTAAATTTTCTGATTTAGCTTTTGTAATCTCATCTTCTAAAAATCGTATCATCTTTTCAATCTTTGAAAGGGCGCTCTTCATCTTCTTTGCCCTTTCAAACAGATCGCTTGCTATTTTGCCTGGGGTAGTGTTCGAATCTCCGATAGCCAATCCGTCGAGTACATATTGGTTGTTAATAATTTCTACTCTATTTAAATTGCTTAAAATGTTTGTCGCCCGTGATTGGAGCTCTTCCCACTGTAAATTTTTTTCAAGGTCTTTTTTTACATTATCGAGTTTTTTTTGTAAATATGTGACCTTTTTCTTTCTTTCTGACTCAATTTCTCTTCTTCTTTTATCTTCGTTTAGTTTGATAATCTTGTTTGTGCCAAGGGCATATATAGTTTCAAGGAATGAATTCTCTTCGTTATCTAAAGACAAAATTAATTCATTGTCGACCACTTTCGGGTAAAGATTCTCGAAGTCGCTATCTATCCAATGAAGGACTCTCTGAGGAGTCCAATCTTTTACTTCATCTATAACGTTCTTTGGAAAGCCAAAGGTTTTTTCCGATAGGGTCTTTTCAACGCCAAATTCTGACAGGAGCTCTGATGTGATTTCTCTTGGCTCAAGCCTTTTTGACTTGTCTGGATATTGATACTCTATTCCAGAGAGTATCTTTCTTTTTAGAGGATCGTCTGGAATTATCTCCTTGTAAGACGTTTTGATCACATTGTCTACCAATGCAATTGCATTGGTTTTATTCGTAATAAGCTCCAGAACGATGTCTACCTTGGGAAATTTGCCAATTGGGAAATCGTTTGAGAAAGAAATTTTCAATACCTTGTCAAATCTATTGATTGTGATGTCAGTTATTTCTGATCCTGGCAGGTGTTTGTTCAAAAAGTCATAAAAGGGGTGTTTGTGCGATTCGAATTTTACATTCTTTTCTTTTGAAAGGCCAATGAATGGAATGTTGTTTATTAGTGATACAAGGAAGAAGGTAGAACCCTCTTCCTTATCCCAGAGATTTAACGTAAAACAATCTTTGTAGAAAAGCAGTTTGCTAACTTGTTTTCCGATTAATCTATTTTTCGCCTCTATAAAGTTTAGATAAAATGTTAAGGTGCTAAACAGTTTTTATATACTCCATTATTAATTTGGAAGCCTTAAGACCAGATTTTATCATCCCGCCAAATATTGGCCCCATTCTGCTGCCGCCGTCAACGTTGTTGGCTGCCATTCCAGAGACAAATAAACCGTTTGCTAACATTTTTGTATTGTTTACGGTATCTTCTTCCCCCTGAATTGCATTCATAAAATGCTCTTTTTTAAGAGGAATCTGCACTCTCTTTGAATAGATGTTTGCAGCTATGGCATCGTGGCCTGTGGAGTCCAGAACTGCCTTTGTCTGAAACACCATTGGGTCGACATGAAGTCCTGCTATTTCTATCCCTGTATTGTTTACCACTACACCTGTAATTGCGTTATTTATATACTCTAAATCTACAACTGTCATTAGATTGAAAAGCTTTACGTTTGGTGCTTTCAGAGCTTGAGAGATCAGCTGACTTGCAAATAGACAAGAGTCTACCACAAGGGCATCCTCATCTTCCACAAAGGGCAGTTGCAGATCGTTTAATAAGTCCTTTAAATCTTTTTGTATTATGACTTTATTAAAAGACATCGAGCCGCCCCAGGTGCCGCCGCCGGGGGAGAGCTTTCTTTCCATAATTACTACCTTATAACCTGAATTTCCAAGCTCCCTTGCAGCAGTCAACCCAGATGGGCCTGCCCCTACGATTATAACGTCAGAATTAAGCGCATCAGTAATGCTCTCGTAGTAGTGCTTTAGAATTAATTTGCTGACTTGTACGTCTGTTACAGGATTAAGAAAGTGTTTTGCCATCATTTCCTCCTTTAAAAGTTTTATACTAAATTATAGATGATACAATATATTTGGAATTTTTTCATGCTGATGACATTGAGATTGTTTTGGCAGTTTTATGGACAAAGTATTTTATAAAGGGATAATGCTTATTTTATTTTTTTAAACATCAAGTATTATTAATGAATTGAGCTTCATTTAATATCCCTATTTGACATCTTTTTATTCTTGTA
>NZ_JBAGBW010000031.1 GCF_039822205.1 Thermodesulfobium sp. 4217-1 | reverse complement strand
ATACATGGATAATAGCTTATGCTAAGACTAATGGATTAAAAGTTGTTACTACAGAAATTTTAAATAAAAATATAAAGAAAAATGTGCCAATTCCGAATGTATGTGAGGATTTTCAGATTGATTATCTTAATATTTTTGATTTTTTGAAAATTACTGGATTTAAATTTTGCGAAGGAAATAGTTAAAAAATCATCTATTCAATAGTTTCTAATTAATACCTCAGTTATCTTGCCTCGTCCATCTGCTTTTGAATTAATAGCGCGCGATGCAAAGACCTTTTTGATATTATATGATGCGTATAGCTCGTTTATAACTTCCGTATCAGAATTGGAGAGTAAAAATTTTGCACCTTTTTTGTCAATCTCATCGCAAACAGCTTTGAGTGTAAACTGCATATCAATATTAAAACCTTCTTTTGTGTATGATGTGAAGCTTGACGTTTTATTTAAAGGAAGATATGGGGGATCGAAGTAGACAAAGTCGCCTTTTTTTACACATTTTAATATCTCAGCAAAATTTGCACATCTTATTTCTGTATTTTGTAAAATTTCTGAACAATTAAGAATATTTTCTTCATCAGCAATTTTTGGATTTGAATAATCTCCGAAAGGCACATTGAACTGACCCTTGCTGTTAACCCTATAAAGCCCATTATAACAAGTTCTATTTAGATATATAAATCTGCTTGCTTTTTGAACATTTGACCAATCTCTATAACTTGCATTCCTATCAGCGTTTCTAATTATCAAGAAATATTCTTTAGTGTTTTTGTGTTTGCGTAAATCAACTATTAAGTCCAGGGGGTTATTTTTTACTACATTATATAAATTTATCAATTCTTCATTCGTGTCAGAAATATAGGCATTTTCAGGTTGTATTTCAAAGAAAACAGCGCCGCCTCCTATAAAAGGTTCGAAATAACGATTGAAATTTTCAGGCATACCTTCTTTAATTATCGAAATTAGCTGTCTTTTCCCTCCTGCCCATTTTACAATCGGATGAACCTTTATTTTTTCTTTGCAATTATCTTTTTCTAAAACTATTGGCATAGCACCTCATTTTATGTTCTAAATTTATCTTTGACAGCTTTAGTAAACAAAAATCTCAAGAATTACTGATAATGCAAGAAATTAACAAGCTTTTTATTGCTAAAAAGTGAGTAATATGTTTAAGTTAATCAAGGGGATAAATGCTATTCATATCAACAAGAATTCCTTAAAAGTTTTGAAAAAAGATCAGTAATTTTACTGTAAACTGAGCTATTAACATCTAGAATACCACTTTCAAAACCTCGACCTGTGCCGCATAGGCCTGGCTTTTTGCATCCCAGATATGCTTGGACTATAGACTTGTTGATGTTATTATATTCGCTTGATTCCCTTAGACATTCGATGCATTTCCATGTTTTTATCTCGTTTTCCTCAACAACAATATCTTCTATGCAACCATTGTCTTTGTTGTTTGGAGATATATAAATAGCTATTGATGATAAGTTACGATCACTAATTTGGTTTAATTCTCCAGCTCTTAATTTGTTTGTTCCAGTATCGATAATTTTATGTATTTCTAATACATCTTCGATTTGCTTTAATCTATCAGTGATTTTTTTATCTTCTGCATCTAGAAAAAAGCCTACACCAAGGCATTGTCTAATTTTTTGTTCAATTCTCTTAAGGGTAGCTTTTATTTTGTCAACACCTTGAAAGCAGATAACAGAAATAAATTCAGATTTTTGTGACCATTCTTCTTCTGAGCTTAACCACTTTTCTAAAAAAAGCGCCTCTGATAAACCTTCTGCGAGAAATATACATTTTTGATTTTTCTCATTAAAAATTGTGTTGCCTTTATCATTGTCATAAAATTTATAACTCATTATCTTATATCTAAGTTAATTTCCATTAAATTTTTGACATCTTCAATAGAATATCTATCTACATCAACATTTTCTGCAAAATTTATATTGAAAAAACTTATACTATCTTCTTTATTTAGATCTTGAATTACAGAAACAATCGATAACAAGAGCTCTTTTGAATGCGTTGTAATAAACAATTGATTGTTGTTTTCTCTGGCAATTTCAAAAATCGTTTTTAATAATTTTGGCACATACAAGTAATAGACGCCATCTTCTATTTCATCAATTAAAATTATTGAATTTTTAAGGGCAAAAACAGGCAATATTGTGTCTATAAAATTAAGAAATCCTGTTCCAAGAAGACTAATGGGTATATATCTTCCAGTACCAATATCAACAAAAATTGTTTGGGTGCCTCTATCGCTTAGTGAGGTAAAATCTTTAATTTCTGGATGAAACATCTGAAATAATTTTAATATTTCATTACGTTTTCCATTTTTTATCATATTGCTTAACAACGTAATATAAAATCCTTCGATATTACAAAAATATGGCGATATAAAGGTTGTTACAAGGATATTTTGAAAATCATTAGTAATTTCATTAGTAATTTCTTTTCCACTAAGCTCATCTTTTATGATGTTGTTATGCCAAGAATATTTGCCTTGATGCTCGCCATTAAGGAAAATATCAATTCCAGTAAGAGTAGGAGATGCTGTTGTGGAAAATTGAGAAAATTCAGAAGTAATAGGCTTTATTTCAAGTGTAGTGTCTTCGGAATTAATAACGATGGGTTTTGTGATGTCTTTAAAAAGGTATTCAAATGGGCTCGGACTGAAAAAACCTATAAGATAAGTATTCTTGGTGCGAAATTGATGTAGAGAATTTATATTAATTGGTAATGTACGGGATTGAGATGAAAGTAAAAATACAGCTTCAAGTACAGAAGTTTTACCACAGCCATTGGCTCCTGTAAAAATATTTATATCCGACAAACCATCAATCGAGAATTTATTAAATCCTCTAAAATTTTCTATTGATAGTTTTTTAAACATTTTTTCTCCCAACCTCTAATTTTAAATAAATTATAAGCTTTATTGAGTTTCTAATCAAACATTTCTTTCTTTATGAAAAATATTAAGTTTTAATCATTCTTAATCATTCTTAACATTTTATACTACTTTTTTTAAACTATAAACATTTGACTTTTTATAGTTTTTCGATAAAATACGTTAGTAAGTTGTAAAAAAGGGGAGAAAAAATAATATGATATTAAATTTTTCTGTTGAGAACTTTAAATCTATTAGGGATAAAGTTAACCTATCATTTGAGCCAGTTGGGTCAGATCATTTAGATGAATATTACGTTAGTTCTATTGGAAAATCGAAAATATTAAAAATGGCTCTTATATTTGGGCCAAATGCATCTGGAAAGACGAGCATAGTGGAAGCTCTTGCCTTTTTGCGACAACTTGTCATAATGCCATTTAATAACAAAAGTTTTGAGTTTAATTTAAAACCATTTGCTCTTGATAAAGATAAAGATAGTTTTTTTCAATAGAGTTTGTAAGTGACGAAAGATATTTATATGAGATTCAACTGAATAAAAAATTTATTGTTAAAGAATCCCTATATTCTTTTTCTCCTAAAAAAAGTTTGATTTTTGAGAGAGCTACTGACAAAGAGAAAGAATTATCTAAAATTAAATTTGGTTCAAAGGTGAAGATAAGTAGGGCTGACAAAGATGCTTTGAGTGCCAATACATTATGTAACGATACTGTTATAGCAAGTTATCTTAAAACAAATATAGAGTTTGAAACTTTAAAGTCAGTTAGAAGTTGGTTTAATCTTGAACTAACAATAGATCCACATAAGTTTTTTATTCCTTACAGGATGTTATTTCAATTATTTCAAAGTAAACTTTTTGCTAATTCTAATTTGGACCCATCTATTTTATCAGATGAGAAGTTGATGGGCATATTTGAAGAATTTCTCACTTTAGATTTTATATCTGAAAATATTTTTAATGGTAAAATACCTAAAAATAAACTTGTGAATTTATTAAAAATAGCCGATTTTAGTTTAACTGATGTAGATATAGTACAAAAAAGCAAAAAAATGCAAGAAACAGAAAATGATATATTTTTTGAAGATCAAAATATGACACAAGATATAGATTTACAAGATCAAACTGATATCGGATTTAATCTTACGCCTTTTAAAACTATATTACATCACTCTTATAAAGAGAATTTTAGCTTACCCTTCGATGATGAGTCCAGCGGAATAAAAAGATATTACGTTTTAATGAATATTCTATTAAAGGCACTTTCTGAAAGCAAAAATGAAAGTAAAATTTTTGTAATTGATGAGATAGACAGATCGCTGCATCCAGACTTAATAGAACATTCTATTTTAACCTTTTTAAAGATGAGCAGAAAACACAATTTTCAATTAATAGGCACCACTCACAACAGAGAATTGCTTATGAATAAAGACTTAATCAGAAAGGATATTATATGGTTTACTGAGAAAAAGACAGATGGTTCTACTGATCTGTTTTCTCTTTCTGATTTTAAGGAGATACGAAAAAAAAATTCATATTATAATTTTTATAAAACAGGTAAATTAGGAGCTGTGCCAAATCTGATTGATTTTTTAGATGAAGATGACACGAAATAAATATAGTAATCAAAGACTACCTAAGCGGGCTTATTGTGTTTTGTAGGAGGGAGAAACAGAAAAAAAAGTCTACTTAAATGGTTGAAAAATTATTTAGAAAAAAAGTTGTATTTAAAATAGAGCTTTTGACTAAGAGGCTGTGATAGTTACTTTCGTTCCCACATCGGGCGTGCTTTCTATTTCAATTCTGGCATTGTGCAGATCTAAAATTTCCTTTACAAGGCTCAGGCCCAGCCCTAAACCCTCAATTTCTTTTGACCTGGAAGGATCTGCCCTGTAGAACTTGTCAAACACCCTTTCAAGCGATTCTTTCGATATTCCAATGCCGCTATCTACTATCTCTACGCGTTTTTCTGGATAAATGAAAATATCTATCGTGCCGCTTTCTCTATTATATTTGATTGCATTGTCTATAAGGTTTAAGAAGACTTCCATAATTAGCGTTTCATCAGCATCAATCAAAAATGTATCGCCCTTTATGTTACACCTTAAGCGCTTTTTTTCTATCTGATCTTTTAATAGCGATGCTGATTTCTGAATTATTTCTTTAATATCAAGAGTTTTCTTTTCCAGAAGCTGTGTGTTTTCTATTTTTATAAGCTTGAACAGAGTTTCTATAATGCTTTTCATGTGTTGGGAGCTCTCTTTTATCTGATTGATTGTGTTTATATATTCCTGGACGTTTCGCTGTTTTCTGAGCGCAATCTCTGTCTCCATCATTATTACGCTAAGAGGAGTTTTCAGCTCGTGAGAGACGTCTGCGACGAATTGTTTTTGTTTAGTAAACGCGTTGTCAAGCCTTTCAAATGTGCGATTGAATGAGGTTGCAAGAGGCCTTAGCTCATCTACCACGTTTTCGTCGATATGACTCTGGAACAAATTCGATTCAGAGAGTTTACTGATTGTGTAAGAGATCTTTTTGATTGGTTTGAGCATTATGTTTACGATAAATAGACCACCTAAAGCGCTCAAAAAGATTGCTCCAACAATTGATAAAAATAATATGCTTAGGTAGGTTTGGAGCAAGTCTATTTTATTTTCAATGTCTTGCGCACACTCGATAATAAGGTGTTCTTTGTCTATTGTGAGGTTGTATAGCACAATTCGAATGGGTTTATTCTTAAAGTGAATGGTCTGGGCTGAGCTGACAATCGGCAGGCTATCAGAGCCTAAAGATTTAGATTTTTCAACAACTTTCGAATCTTGAATTATCTGAAAGTATTGATTTGAATGTTGAGAATACTCTTTTGACATTTCATCTGAATATTGAAAGTTTATTCCCTCGTCTTCATTGATAAGCGTGGCAATCGCTTTAGCCTTTGCAGTTAGAGCGTTATCGATTGATTCTAAAACTATATTTTCAAGGCTAAGGTATAAAAATGTCCCCAATATTCCAAATATTGCAAAGGATATAACGCAGTAGTATAAGAACAGCTTAAATTTTATAGAATTCATTCTTTTAAGCTATAACCAATGCCACGAAATGTGTGGACTAATTTTTTATCAAAATTTTTATCAATTTTATTCCTGATTCTATTGATAAATACATCTATAACATTGCTATCTAAATCAAAATCCTCATCGTATAGGTGCTCGATTATTGCTGTGCGGTTTATTACTTTATTTTTGTTTAGGGCTAAATATTCGAGTAGGGCATATTCCTTTGCGCTAAGATCAATTTTTTTGTTACATCTCTTCACCGTTTTTTGCGCGGTGTCAATTGCTAAGTCGCAAATTTTTATTATGGGGCTGGATGTGGCAAATTTTCGCCTTATCAAAGCCCTTACTCTGGAAAGTAGCTCTTCAAAAGAGAATGGCTTTGTAAGGTAATCGTCAGAGCCGCTGTCTAAACCTAAGACTTTATCCTTTACAGAGTCTTTAGCTGTAAGAAGAATAACAGGCGTTGAGATATCTTCTTCTCTTAGCTCTTTCAGTAAACTAATGCCATCGATTATGGGCATCATAATGTCAAGTACTATGGCATCGTAAATATTGTTTTTAGCTAAGAAAAGGCCATTTTCTCCGTTGTATGCGACGTCTACGGCATAGCCTTCTTCTTCAAAGCCCTTTTTTATTAAATTCGCCAGAGTCTTTTCATCTTCTACTACTAATAGTCTCATTGTGCTCATATTACCTTAATCCCATTAATTTTTCAATAAATAATAAATAAAGGGGGGCGAGCCCCCCAAAATTAATCTTTTACTTCAGTCGTTTCTTTCTGGTTATCTACCTGATCTATCCCTGTGCTTAAAACTTTAGCATTCTTTGCATCTACTATTACTTCGTACATCTGGTTGTTGGATACTATGTCTACATTCCAGACCAAAGAGCTATTTTCATCTTCGAGCTTCGCTTTGATAACCTTTCCTGGTTGGGCTGCAAGGGCGCTTGATATTGCTTGATCAATCGTTGTTTTCGACAGATCTGCATAACTTGTCTCATTGTCTTGTGTAATCCTAATAGAGCCCGTTACCTGCTGATCAGCTTTTGCTACTCCTACTGTCGAAGCCGTAAGTAATATTCCTCCAAGAGCTAAAACTGCCAATTTTTTTACGCTGTTCATAACACACCTTCGTTTTTAATTCTTGTAGAAAACTATACACGAACGAATATTAACGGAAGATGAACGAGCGAAAAAGAGTTTCTTATAAATAGACTTGACTTAATATGTTGTAGTAGTATTATTAAATAATATGATAATTGAGGTGATGTTATGAATAGTATTATCAGAAAAACAATTACGATTGATGAAAAATATTTAAAGATATTAAACGCATAGATCCTAAAGCAAATTTTAGCGACATTGTTAGAAAAGCCTTGCTTGAATAGATGGAAAGGATGAAGATTAAAGAGGCTTTAAATCTAAAAGGAATTCTGCCTGGTTATTGTTGAACTGATCTATATATTTCTGTCTGACTGTATTATTAGCTCTCTTTTCAGTGTTAACATAATTTGTATTTGGACGCTGTTTCATGATCTGCTTTGCTTCGCCCTTACTTGCTCCCCAGGGAATGTCTAGCACCTTTTTAACTTTTTCAGAGGCTGTGCTCCCTTGCTGATTTGAAGTTTGAAGCGGTTTGTCGTCTTTCCAGAGACCATCATAGATTACTTCTCCTGAAGCGTTTTTAAGTATGCCATGCCCTTCACGAATTCCATTTTTCCATTCGCCTTAGTAAACTAGTCCACTAGGCCATTTTAACACCCCATGTCCGTTGAATAATCCGTCTTGGTAGTAACCTTCTATTGTTTTAATCTCTTCGTCTGTTAAATTATAAAGCTTTTAAACCAGGTGGTCGAATTGGGCTTCAAGTAATACATTTTCGCAGGCTGAAGCCTGCGGCTACACTTTTGCCTGCTTCGTTTGGTTTGTCTCGTAGTCAGGGGATTGGGTGAAGGAGAGGATTTGTGATTTGAGAGCTATTTTAATCGTTGAAGAGTTCCTTTTTTTGAAGCAGTATAGCACCCATATATGTTCTAAAATTCTCAATCTTAATATCTGGATGGTTGAGTTTGAAAGATTTAATAAGTTTGTTTTCACTTAATGGTGGATGTTTTTGAAAAATGAAATTCAGAAAATTTATGATTTCATCGCCGTCCGAATAAACCATAAAGAAAGGCATTATTATATTGAAAAACATCTCCACTTTTCTTTGAAGTCCAATCCCGCCGAAATTCATTATTTTCTTTACTGCATCTTTTGGGTCTCTATTATTTATCTCCGCTTTAATACGCTCTAAAAAGAAATTTACTATTCCTTTTTCAATTGTCTGCGATAGTAGAATTGATATTCCTTTAATTCTTTTCTCAGGAAAGTTTGCTGGTCTTATGCCTTTATAGTTCCAGACGGATTTATCTATCTTCAAAGAAAAATCAAAATCCTCTGATAATCCTTCTTTATCATCTGTAAATCCTGCCCTGTATAAAAGGGCTTTCTCTATAATTTGCCTTTCCTTTAATTTCCTTATATCAGCATAAGGAGTAATGAGTGCAAGCTCTAAGAAATTCACCTTATTATTGGGATATCCAAGGGAGAGCATAATTTCTCTGTAAAGTGCTTCATCTGGCAAGGCAATTTTCAAAAGGTTCTGCATCCGCTGTTTTTTCAATTCAAGCCAGCGGTTGCCAAGTTGGTTCAGATTTAAATTTTTATTTTTTTCTTGTTGGTGCTTTGTCATATTCTCCTTGTGGTTCATAATGCCAAAAGTTTATAGGTTGAGAAGGTTTAAATGTTTTAAGGAAATCACAGGTATTTAAGCTGATTTTTATTTTGCATTCTTCACATTCTTTTTTTATAAGTTCAATAAGTTCAAATCTATTTTTAAAAGTTTTTCCGATATCCTCTGTTTCATCTTCTTTTTTCTTTTTATAGCTTTTAAAATTGTTTGCATTTTCCCTTGAAAAACAAGCAATTCCAGCAAATAAATCAGCTAATTGAATTAAAACCTGTTCTTCTGATTTTTGTTCCTTTACATCAATGAAGTTAAACTGACGTCTTTCCTTTCTAAAAAGTTCCAAGATATAAGGTTCCTCTCTCGGATATTTTGTTTTACTAAGATAATCAACAATTTTTTTGTAATTGTATTTAGAATGTTCATCTGGGTAGAATCTACAATTAAATCTTTTCCATCTCTCTACAATATTCCTTAACAAATGAAAATACATTCTTTCTAAGTTTTCCCTGTCATCTCTGCCTTGAATTGAATGGCGACTATCATGTAAATCCCATATAATCACACCTATTCTTATCTCTCTTCTTGAAGCGTAATCAACTGCTACAGAAATAAAATCTTTTGCACAATTTACCCTTGGTTGATGAGTTCTAACTTCGGCAAACTTTAGTTCAGATAACCCATACAAATTTATCTTACTTTTTAGTTCTTCTTTTAATTTTTCTAAATTATTGCTCAATCCACTAATGGCACAGATTGATCTAAATCTCTGACTTTTACTTGCACTCTCATCTGTATATATATCTAAAATATCATTAAAACCTTTCATCCATCACACACTCTTTGCTTTTTCTAGTCTTGTTTTTACGAGTTCGGCGACTGCCCAGTAGACCTCTTTTCGTTCTTCTTCTGTCAAGCCAAGGGCATCAAAAATGATGTCATCAAGGGCTTTTCTGTCGGGCAATGGATTTGGCTCCTGCTCACGAATGGGCTTGTTTGGGTCAAAACCAAGCTCGGTGAAAACAGATTTTATTTCACGATTAACAAATCCTTGAAACTTATCAAAATCCAAATGAAGACTCTTTAAACATGGAAGTTGTAAGAGATCAATTCTTACCATCCTAATTGCACCACCTCCCAAACCTTTACGACCTAAAACTTCTATAAAAAACCAAACTAAAGTGGAATTTAAAAATAAACACACTGTTTTATTTTCAATATTTTTCCCAAAAATTCCATAAAAATTATGTTCAAATGGGAGATTATCTTTATTAAAGTGACAAATATGTTTATCACCTCTTAGGTCAACCCAAAGTAAAGGTGCTTTCCTAATTTCAAAAGGTACATTTTTTACTTTTATAATTGAAACTGCATCATTCTCTGTAAGAAATATTTTGTTGACTTCACGAGGACTTTTGAATACTAAAGAATGTTCATTTTTATTAAACTCTTTCAATTTTGGACGATAATATTTCGCATTATTACCAGTAATAATACCTGCTTTTACTTCCGCAATATCGCCCAACCTCACCAATTTACCTTTTCCTTTCTCCAAAATCTTAAAATAAATCTCCGGTGCTCTCAAATATTTTCCACCCCATTTATTGCCAATGTAAGGAAGATGTTCTGGTTCAAATTTTAACAATCCTGACTCTTCCTCTGGTATCTCAACTCCTTCAATCAAAAGTTCTTTTTTAGTTTTTGGATATATTCTGAAATCTTCATCGTCAAAAATGGGCTGGCTTGCGTTATAGATTTTCTTTACAACTTCTGCATTGTTTACCTCTTCAAAGGGCTTTTTGAAGGCAACAAATTTTATTGTGTAATCATCAAGTTTTTGTTCTGGTTTCTGAATTACTACAATAACTGTATTTACATCTGCCTGTTTGAAAGACCTCTTTTTCAAGTTATCAAAAGCAAAAACTGGTTTCATATTTTTAAGCAAAAACTCCTGAAGTCCTGCTCCATAGCCAACATCAAGCCAGGAATTTGAGTTAATAAAGGTAAAAATTCCACCGGGTTTTAAAAGTGATAATCCCTGATAGTAAAAATACACATATAGATCGCTTTTTCTGTCAATTTTTATTGGAACATCCAATGTGTTTTTTACTGATTGAATAAGTTTTTCTTTGTATTCTCTTTTAATTTCACGCCACTTATCGTCTGTGTAATTATTTTTATTTTCAAGGGGTGGAGCTATAAGTTCCTGCCTAACATAAGGTGGATTGCCAATCACGATGTCAAAGCCACCTTTTTGAGAAAAGACCTCAATAAAGTCAAGTCCCCAGAGGAAATAATCTTTTTGTGTTTTGCTCCCTATTGTTTCTAAAAGTGATTTGTATTTATTAAATGCGGAATTAATTCCTTCCAGTTTTTCTTCAAGTTTTTTAATTTCATCTTGCTCTTTTTTGGTTCTTCCTTCTCCAAAAAGTTTCTTCGTAGATTTTAAGTTTGCAATTTGGGTTTCAAGATATGATCTGTCTTTATATACTTCGTTAATTTTCATCTCAATAATCTCTTTGAATATATCCTGTTCCTGTTTTTCAATTTCTTTGATTTCTTTAAGGTCAGCGCTTCTTAAACCAGAGAAGAATGTAGATTTTCTTTTAATTAGTTCTGTTATTTTATCTTTGATTTGCTTTGGAATGTTCAACATTTTGATTTCGATTTTAAGATTTATATGAACACCGGCAATTTCCTGAATAAGGGAGTCGCCCTGACGGATTTTGAATGAAAGATTTGGCAAAAGTGGTTTTGTGTAGATGTCCATATATTTTTCATCGGTTTCTATAATTAGAGAAAACCAGAGCCGAAGCTCTCCAACCATAACTGCCCAATCTTTGACATCAACACCATAAAGATTTTCAAGGATTATTTTCTGCTTTAAGGTAAATAGATTCTCTTCTTTGTCTTCAAGTTTTCTGGTTAATTCCTGGTGAATTGCAACCAGAGTATTCATCATACCGACAAGAAAAGAAGCAGAACCAACGGCTGGATCAACAACTTTTACTTCATCAAGTTTCTTCTTTATCTCTCTTGCTTCATCATTTGATAAATTAACGATGCTTTCATGAGGATTAAAAACAAAGTCAATTATTTTTTGTTTTTGGATTGTTGTTTCATTAGAGATGTATTCCACAAGGGACGTTCTACATATAAAGTCAATCTCTACCCTTGGAGTATAGAATATACCTGCTCCTCCCCTTTCTTCCTCCGCAATCAATGATTCATAAACCTTACCGAGCATTTCAGGGTCAACAGCAACTTCCACATCCACCGGTAGAGACTCGTCAATGGTAAAATTGAATGTTTCAAGAAAGCCTTTTTTTAGGTCAGAGAAGTCTGGTTCAAACAACCATTCAAACACATCATCAGGAAGGTCAAAGTTAAGTTCATCCAGTTGTGTGCGAGAAAAAAGACCACCATTTAAAAAAGGCATAATGCTAAAAGATTCTTTAATATCTTCTGGCAAGTTTGGATGAAACAGATGATTTTTCTTGTTAAAAGCTCCAAAGAAAAGGCTGGATAGCCACTCAGAGTAGAAGAGATTTTTCGCTTTTTTCTTTTCACGCCAATTTTTATATTCTAGCCATAGATTTTTTATGTAATTTTTATCCTGAACGTAATCTTTCCATTTGAGCCATCCCTTTCTCTGTAAGAAGTATAAAAACATAATCCTTGATAATAACAACTGAGAAAATGAATGCTTCTTTTCATAGGGAAGGTTAAACTTAGAAAGGGACTTAATAATGATCTCTCTGAGAGCATATTTGTAAGCTTCAAAAAATTCCTTTGTTACAACTTCAACATCAAAAGCTTTTTCTAAATCTTCAAGCGTGGGTTGAAATTCATCATTTTCAATTATGGGTAAAAATCTGCTTTGGGCAGTATGACTTTTTTCATTTTTACCGACTAAAAAGGACCATCTTTTAGCAGAAGTAAATTCTTCTTTTGGTTTATTCCCCTCAAAACGATAGTCCAATTTTACCAAAGAAAATCGCCAATCGTACTCATTGGAATCGGGTGGGACAAAGGCAATAAGAGCTGCATCTTTTTCTGTAGTTGTTCCAAGCTTTCCTTTTAAATAATCGGCGACAAAGTTTCTCTGAGCGGTTCTTGCTCTGGAAAGAGATTGCCCTTTTTTTAGTTTTATTATCAATATATCAATTTTTTTGCCATCACTATCCTCATAACGGCCAATTCTTTCCCAGGAGCTAATGAAACCAAGGTATCTTTCGGTAATGCCCTGTGTCCCATATCTTGGCTGAAGGGCTTTAGTCCTATCGTAGCTCTTGAATAGATTGGAAATGAATTTTTTAAAATTATTTTCATTAAAAGAATTTTCAAAGGTTTCAATTATTAGATTTCTTGCGTGTTCTCTATCCATTGCTTTCCCCAGTTAAATAAAGTGATAAAATAACTTCCCTTTTTCCTTCTGTTATAGCAGAAGTCTCTGCATAATGACTTTTAAGAAAGGTAGGTGAGATCTCCCTTTGTAGTATCCCGATAACTTTTAATGGATTTTGAATGTCTTTCTTAAGTTCATTTAATGCTTTAAGGGTTTTCTGAACTGTCTTTTTCGGTAATGAGCCCTCTTCAAGACGGTTTATTACTTTTTTTAGATATTCTTCCTGGTCTTCGGTTAATTGCCTGCCATTTTTTTGTGTTGCTTTAAGGATTTTAAGAAGTTGTGTTGAACTATCTCTACCTTTCTTAGAACGGATTTCTATTATCTCATCAATTGTGGCATTAAAAAATGCAGTTTTATTCTTATCAAGCAGTTCGTAATAGCTCTCAAGTGGAAGTTTTATGATTTTCTCTTCAGGAATACTTTCTAGTATTTTCGCAGCCGTTAAAAAATCAAGTTCTAATGTGGATTCACGATTTGATAAATAAAATTTCATCAATTTGCCTTTTCTGAAAAAAGTGAGCAAACCAGTGTTTTCTTTATTAACCTTCGCACTTCTTGCCTTTTTTGGCAGGTATTTAATTTTTTGGAACAGATCTGGATTGTTTTCCCTGATATCTTGAAGAAGTCTAAAGTATTTTAATTCGCTATTGTCTAAATCGCTTTCTCCAGTAATTGTATTTTTTGAAGTCAATCTTCCAAATAGTTCATGTGAGCCTATTGGTTCACCCTCAGTTAGCACTGCTGCATCTTCACCAAGTAGTGTGAGAAAGGCATCAATTTTGGCCTGTGCTATTTCTTTGAGGTTAATCTGATCGTTTGACTGTTGGGTGGGGAAGAAATTAAAAACATATAGTTCATCAAATTTCGTATCAACTCTGTTTATTCTGCCTGCTCGCTGCATCATCCTTGTGGGGTTCCATGGGATATCATAGTTTATGATCACGTTTGACCTATGTAGGTTCACGCCTTCAGACAACACTTCAGTAGAAATGAGTATATTGTAGTCGTCTCTTTTATTCTTCGCTTTGGCATCGAAGTTCTCTATAACGATGTTTTTTGTATTATTGCTTGATGAGCTGCTGAATACCAGCACTTTTTTATTAAGATTTTTTTTAATCTCTTTTGAAATATAATTTACTGTATCTTTTGATTCGCTAAAAATTATTAATTTCTTATCCTTCAAAATTTTATTTGTATTTAATTGTTCAAGGAGCTTTTCAAGCTTTGGATCTCTATTAACCTTTTCCCATATCTCTTTTATCCTGCAAAAAGTATCGAAATCATTTTTTAGATCTTCTTTAAATTTTTCTTCAAACTCATCGCTTGAATATTTTTCGGCCTTATCTTCTTCTATTAGCTTTTGAATAGCTTTGTCATCGTCATTTTCTATATATTCAAATATTTTATTGGTATACTTTTTGCTAATATATACATTTCCTCTATCAAATTCATCTATAAATTTTTTATAGACATCTATAAAGCGATCTATCGTTAGTCGAAATGCATAAAAAGAGCTCTCCAGTCTCTTTACAAGCAGCACTTTCATAAATGTACCCATATTTAGCTGTCCATATTTTTCTATGGTCGAGAGATCTTTTGATTTCAAGTAAAGAAGTGGGGTGTACCTTGCATAGCGAATTTTTTTTGTTATTAATTTTATGGTTATGTCAAAAATTTCGTTTTCTTTGTCATTTAACTCATAAAATAGAGCTATTGGATCGTTTACCTGAGGGAATTTTAATTTATTTTTCTCTAAGTCTTTAGAAAAATATCTTTCTATCTCGCTTCTTGTTCGCCTTATCATAAGATATTTTAAAACTTTTTCTCTTATGAGATATGCGTTTTCCTTAACTGCTTCGATGTACTCTTCTGGGTCTTCCTTTTTGTCTATACTTTTTAAATTTTTTTCCAGATTGTTAAAGAAACCCTCTAAATCTGATATGCCTGGTATTGTGCTCTTTCGTGGATTTTGAAATAGTTTTATCTGAGACAGGATATCCTTTGGAGAATTGTTATATGGAGTTGCACTAACCAATATTACCCTTTTGCCACGACATATTTCAGAAAGAAGGGTATAAGAGACTGTGTCTTCAGTTCTGAACCTGTGAGACTCGTCTATTATGACATTTTTGTACTTATCAAGGTTGAATCTTTCCTTTATCCTTTTTAATTGCCCAATAGATTCTGCTTCGAATTTTAAGTTAAATTCTCTGAACACGTTTACCCATGAGCCAGGATTTTCGGGATCTATTAGAACAGGAGAGGCTAATATAAGAGTTCTGCCATCAAGCTGTGAGGCAAGCATTGCCGCCATATAGGTTTTGCCAAGCCCCACAACGTCAGACAGGAAGACCCCTCCGTATTCTTCCACGATACGCCTTGCGTTTATGACAGCCTGCTTTTGATATTCAAGGTGTAAAAATTCATCTGGAAGCTCTAAATTGTATAGCTCGCCTGACTCTTCCAAATCGCGCTTGAAGTATTCGTATAAAAATTTTAAAAATAATTCATAAGGGGATATGTCACTTCTTAGCCATGTCTTTTGCTCTACGGTTGTGATATAGTCTTCACTTACTTCAACGGAGTTTTCCCAAAGTTCTTCAAACTTTTCTTTGGCAAACTTGTAATCGCTAACATTTTTTAGCTCGACGTTGAATTCTAAATTATTAATCAGGCCGGATTGGCTGAAATTGCTTGAACCTGTTATGACGCGCCCTGTATCCCTGTCATCTTCAGAAAAGCTCATTATGTATAGTTTCGCGTGTAAATTTCTTTCTGGATAGGCTCTGATCTGAATTTTTCCAGATTTAAGCCACTTTTTAAAAAGTTCAATTCCATTTTCTACTTCATATTTATTTTCTGAGCTCTCTATCTCTTCTTTCACCCTATCTGAATATAGCTCTCTTATCTGATGATAGGAGGTTTGATATTGAAATTGAATAAGATCATGAGTTATTTTATCTGTGCCAATCCCAACTAAAATTCTAATTCTTTTTGTGTTCTCAAAGGCTTCATAGAGATTATAAAATCCACTCGTATAAAAATATCCAACCAGGCAGTCAAAGGACTCAGCGTCCTTTATCAATACCTTAAAGCGCTCAAGTAAACTTTGCCCATTTTCGTTTGTAATAAAGGTTAAGTCTGTATTGATTTTAATTCCCCTCTTACCATTTTACATACAATTTTAAACTTATTTGGACATTTGTTCAATATTGATTTATTTTTGCATATCTAATCAGACCTGCAAGGTTCATTTTCCTATTTGACATCTTTTTATCCTTGTGTTTAAATCAATTTATGGACGACATACATCAAATACACGATAAGTTCTTTAAACAGATAATCTCAAATATTGAGAATGCAAAGAGCTTTGTAGAATTCTCT
>NZ_JBAGBW010000030.1 GCF_039822205.1 Thermodesulfobium sp. 4217-1 | reverse complement strand
TAAAGAAGGTTTCAGAGGAGATAAAGTCTTCACTTAGAGAAGACGATCTATTTATAAGGTGGGGCGGAGACGAATTCTTGATTATTGTGTTAAATGTTTCTGAAGATAATCTTTTAAGTATTGTTCAGAAAATTGGAGACAAGGTATCGTCAATTGATTTTGGAATTGATGAAGAGGTAACAATTTCAATTGGTGCAGGCATATTCAATTCAGATATTACTCTGGATGACTTGATCAGCAGGGTTGACAGGGCTCTTTTTAATTCAAAAAATAATGGAAAAAATACTTTTTCGTGGTATAAATAAAATATAATTTGATTTGTTATTATACTATGCTTTTTATACCACCACCATAATTTTTTATATTTCACAAAATAAATTAATTTGCTAACAATACAATATCTATTGTAAAATAGATAGTTCAATAATTTTATTTAGGAGGTTTTCATGATACCTGCATTGGAACATATACCATCTGGATGTGCGGCAGCGGGAATCATGAACAAATCGGGTATTCGTATATCTGGCGATGCAATTATGGATATGATGTCCGTGATGCATTCAAGATCGAACGGTTTGGGCGGTGGTTTTGCTGCTTATGGCATTTACCCTGAGACTCCAGATAATTATTGCTTGCATATTATGTTTGATACGGAATCTGCCAAAAGAGAGGTTGACTCATTAATTGAAGAAAACTTTATCGTAGAGCGGCAGGAAAGAATTCCAACCAAGATTATAAATGAGATTAAAGATCCTCCTCTTCTGTGGAGATATTTCGTTTTACCGAAACCAGAAAAACTGGTAGCAAAAAATATGCATGCAGATGACTTTGTAGTAAAGTTGGTAATGCTGGTCAATACAAGGATACCCGGTTCTTACGTAAATTCTTCAGGAAAAAATATGGGAGTTTTTAAAGGTGTTGGATATCCAGAAGATATTGGAAGATTTTTTATGCTCGAAAAATATGGAGCGTATATATGGACTGCACACGGGAGATTCCCGACAAACACGCCTGGTTGGTGGGCAGGTGCTCATCCATTTTCTATTCTTGACTGGACTGTGGTTCACAATGGCGAGATTTCCTCATACGGTATCAATAAAAGATTTCTGGAAACTTACGGTTACGAATGTGTACTTTTAACTGACACTGAGGTAATCGCATATACATTTGATCTATTGGTTAGAAAGCACGGCTTGCCTTTGGATATTGCATGTAATGTGGTGGCATCAAAGTTTTGGAAGGATATAGAGCTTATGCCAGAAGAAGAAAAGAGACTTCATACCGCATTGAGGATGACTTATGGCAACTTACTTCTGAATGGACCTTTCGCAATAATAGTTGCTACAAATAATTATATGATGGGCTTAAATGACAGAATTAAGTTAAGGCCTTTAGTTTATGGAAAGAAAGGCGAATTTTCATATTTAGCGAGCGAAGAGTCTTCAATAAGAAAGGTAGAGGGCAATCTGGATGACGTATATTCTCTTGTTGCGGGCAAACCTTTGAAAGTAGAGGTAAATAAAGATGTCTGTGCTTGATAAACTTCTTCCAGAATTTTTCATAAAAGTAGATAGAGATCTCTGTATAAAATGTGGCCAGTGTGTAAACAACTGCGGTTTTTCTGCACTTCTCCAGGACAAGGACAAAAATGTCAAGCCCATACACGAAAAATGTGTAGCCTGTCAGAGGTGTATGTTTGTTTGCCCCACAAGAGCTATCCAGATAATGAAATTTCCAGGCACGCAAAAGCACAACGATTATTGGAATCCTGAGTATATAAGCAATATAAAAAAGCAAGCAAACACGGGCGGCATATTGCTGACGGCAGCAGGCACAGATAAGCTGCATCCCATAATATTTGATAGATTGTTTTTGGATGCATGCCAGGTTACCAACCCATCAATCGATCCATTGAGGGAGCCTATGGAGATAATAAGCTATTTGGGAGAAAAGCCTATTGATATAGCTATAGAGTTTAAAGACAACAGTTACATATTAAAAAATAAGCTTAAACCAAACATAAAATTGAGCTCCCCTATTATATTTGCTGCAATGTCGTATGGTGCGATTTCACTTAATGCGCACAAATCATTGGCAAGGGCTGCAAGAGAGTGCGGAATATTGATGAATACTGGTGAAGGAGGACTTCACAAGGATCTCTATGAATATGCGGACAATATAATTGTTCAGGTGGCATCTGGCAGATTTGGTGTAGACCCAGATTATCTTAAGAGAGCTGCCGCTATAGAGATTAAAGTAGGACAAGGAGCAAAGCCAGGAATAGGCGGACATCTGCCCGGATACAAGGTTGACGATGAAGTCTCATCTACCAGAATGATTCCAAAGGGCACTGATGCTCTGTCTCCTGCTCCTCATCACGATATTTATTCTATTGAGGATCTTGCTCAGCTTATAACTTCCTTGAAGGAGGCGACAGACTATTCTAAGCCTGTAGGAGTAAAGATTGCAGCAGTTCACAACGTGGCAGCTATTGCATCTGGAGTAGCAAGAGCTGACGCAGACTACATTGTGATTGACGGTTTTAGAGGTGGCACTGGCGCAGCACCTACAATGATAAGGGATCACATTGGCATACCCATAGAGCTTGCAATTGCTGCAGTTGACGATAGGCTGAGAAAAGAAAAAATTAGAAATAAGGTTTCTATTGTAGCAGCAGGCGGCATTAGACACGCTGCTGATATGACCAAAATTCTTGCGCTTGGAGCAGATTTTGTTACAATTGGAACTGCATCTCTCATAGCAATGGGGTGTACTCTTTGTCAGAAATGTTATACAGGGAACTGCTCATGGGGGATTGCGACCCAGAGACCAGATTTGGTTGATAGGCTCAATCCTGATGAGGTCTCAAAGAAACTTGTGAATCTGATTAGAGGCTGGAGCTTAGAGCTAAAAGAGATTATGGGCGCTCTTGGCATAAACGCAATAGAGAGCTTGATAGGAAATAGAGAGAGATTAAGGGCATTGGAGCTTTCAAAAGAAACTTTGGATGTTCTTGGCGTAAAGCCTGCCGGGAGGTAATTATGATTAATATAAACGCGTTAAATATGGATTCAAGGGAATTGAACAAGAAAATAAAAGAGTCGATAGAAGAAGGACATAAAGAGATAAATATTATAAACGTTCTTGGTCAAAGATTTATCGGCAATGGAATACAAAATAAAGATCTGAAAATAACTATAAACGGCACAGTTGGCAACGACCTTGGGATGTTTATGGATGGAGTAGATATTGAATTGTTTGGCAACGCGCAAGATGGAGTAGGCAATACCTTAAACAGCGGCACCATATGCGTTCACGGAAGAGCTGGGGATGTGGTAGGCTATGCTGCAAGAGGCGGAAAGATCTTTATTGAAAAGGATGTAGGGTATAGGGTAGGCATTCACATGAAAGAGTTCAAAAAAAATGTCCCTACGGTAGTAGTGGGTGGCAGCGCTGGGAGTTTTTTGGGAGAGTATATGGCAGGCGGCATCTTGGTTATATTGAACCTTGATTCTCCCAAGATTATGAAAGCAGATGCTATTGGGACTGGCATGCACGGTGGCAAAATATATATTCGCGGAGATGTAAACGCTAATAATATAGGCAAAGAAGTCGTGATTCTGGATATTGATGACGATGACTATAAGATTTTGACAAGTATCTTAGGCGAATATGGCAAAAGGTTTAATTTTAATTCTGAAGATCTTCTCAAGGATAAGTTTATTAAACTTAAAGCAATTTCTCATAGGCCTTATGGAAATCTTTATGCATATTAATTTCTTAATTTCCAAGAAGGACATTTGTTTATTTCACAAACTTCTTGGCGCTTACGGATATGAAAGCTATATATGTTAGACAGAACCCCACCATATAATTTAGAAGCAGAACAGGCTCTATTGGGTTCTATGCTCCTTAGCAGAGAAGCGATTGCAAGGTGTGTAGAAACCGTTAAGCCAGAGTATTTTTATAAAACGTCGCACAAGCATATATACGTTTCTATAATAGATCTTTTTGACAAGGGAGATCCTGTAGACATTGTAACCCTATCCGAAAAGCTATCTTCGAAAAATCTTTTGGATGATATAGGCGGTCCAAATTACCTGGCAGATCTTGTGTCAAATTTGCTGACCCCCGCAAACGCAGAGTATTATTCAAAACTGATTGAAGAGGCGGCACTATTTAGAAAGTTAATTGAAGTTGGGACCGAGATAGTAGAAATAGGGTTTTCAAAGGAGAGTCTCGGAGAGGCGCTGGATAGGGCTGAAAAGCTGGTTTTTGAAATAACTCAAAAAAGGTCAAGAAAGGGATTCGTTCACATTTCAGACGCCCTTACCACCACATTTGAGATGATTGACAAGTCGTTTAAAAACAAGACTGGCATAACTGGTGAGCCGAGCGGATTTAAGGATTTTGACTTCCTCACGGCAGGCTTTCAGCCTTCAGATCTGATAATCATAGCCGCAAGGCCATCAATGGGAAAAACTGCTTTTTGTCTAAACCTTGCAAGACATTTGGCTGGCTTGCCCGATAAAGCTGTTGGTCTATTTTCTTTGGAGATGTCAAAAGAACAGTTGGCCCAGAGATTGATATGTTCTGAAGGTATGATTGATATACACAATCTTAGGACGGGAAACATTCAAGAGCACGAGTGGCCCAAGCTTAGCAGGGCAATATCAAAGCTCTCTGAGTGCAATATTTATATTGACGATACGCCAAATATCTCCGCGCTTGAGATGAGAGCAAAGTCAAGAAAGTTAAAGAGCGAAACCCCTTTGTCCTTGATAATAGTTGATTATTTGCAGCTGATGCAGGGCAGAAGAAATGAAAACAGAGTTCAAGAAGTGGCTGAAATTGCAAGATCTCTAAAAGCCCTGGCCAGGGAGATAGAGGTCCCGATCATCGCGCTCTCACAGCTCTCAAGGGCTGTAGAGACAAGAAATGAAAAAAGACCTGTACTATCTGACCTTAGAGAGTCGGGCGAGATAGAGCAGATTGCTGACGTGGTAGCCTTTATATATAGGGATGAGTATTATAATCCTAAATCAGACAAGAAGAGGATAGCAGAAATAATTATCGCGAAACAAAGAAATGGTCCACTTGGTAAAGTAGAATTGGTATTTCTTAAAGAGCAAGCAAAATTTGTGAATAAAGAGGATTTTTATAATAATGAGTAAAAATTTTGGAGGTGTGGTGTAATGCCAGGAGTTGTTATTGTAGGAGCGCAATGGGGAGATGAAGGAAAAGGCAAGATTACTGATTGGCTCGCTCAGAGAATGAATCTTATCGTTAGATACCAAGGAGGAGATAACGCGGGTCACACGGTAGTAGTTGGTGATAAAGAATATAAATTTCACAATATACCATCAGGGATTTTATATTCTGACAAGAAGTGCATAATAGGTAACGGAGCAGTCCTAAACCTATGGATGCTACACAAAGAAGTTGAGGGCTTGAAAGAAAGAGGCCACGAATGCAAGAACCTTTTTATAAGCACAAGAACTCATTTGATTTTGCCATTTCATCCAATTATAGATAAGTGGAAGGATCAAACTCCAAACGGCAAGGTGATTGGAACTACAGGTAGGGGCATCGGACCTACGTATATGGATAAATATGGCAGAGTGGGAATAAGAATGGGAGATCTCTACTGCTCAGAGTCTGATCTGAAAGACCTATTGTACAAATCTTATGAAGAAAAGGTTAAACTTTATAGCAATTTCGTAGATCTTAGCGTAATAAACATTGATTCAATTTTTTCAGAATTGCTCAGATTTAAGGAGTACTTTGCTGATCACGTAATTGATTCAGTTTACGAAATAAACGATGCTTTGAAAAATGGACAAAAGGTTTTATTTGAAGGAGCTCAGGGTACGCTATTAGATCTCGACCATGGAACGTATCCATTTGTAACATCGTCACACCCGACCGCTGGGGGCGCATGTATGGGCTCAGGAGTAGGTCCAAAATATATCAATGGCATAATTGGTATAGCAAAGGCTTACACCACAAGGGTTGGTGAGGGACCATTTCCAACAGAACTATTTGATGACATGGGCGAAAGAATGAGACAAAAAGGCCATGAATTTGGCACTACCACAGGAAGGCCCAGAAGGACTGGCTGGCTGGATGCTGTGATATTGCGCTATAGCTCAATCGTAAACTCCCTTGATGGCTTTGCCCTGACCAAACTTGACGTTTTAGACGATTTGGATACGCTAAAAATCGCTTATGCGTATAAATTAAAATCTGGCAAGATTATAGATAGAATACCATCCTGTATGTCAGATCTGTACAATGTGGAATTGCTATATGAAGAAGTGCCAGGCTGGAAAACCGATACCACTAAAGTAGAGAGGTTTGAGGACTTGCCTGAAAATGCTATCAAATATATAAAAAAGATTGAAGAGCTATCAAAAACTCCTGTATTATTTGTAAGTATAGGTGCCAAGAGATCTCAGACGCTTATAAATGACGATTCAATCTTAAAAAAATTAGGGATATAGCATTTAAGATCTGAATTTATATGGAAAAAATATTAATTAGAGAAGAGATTCTTAAAAGAAGAGAGACGCTGAACTCAAACTTGAGAGAATCTCTGAGCTCTTCTATCTGCTCGATGATTATAAAGAGCTTTTTTTATCTGGAATCAAGGAGTTTAATGCTTTATTCTTCAATCAAAGGAGAAGTTGATCTCGGGATTCTTTACAACGATGCCCTAAATAGACATAAAAGCGTATATTTGCCTACTGTTTCATTAAGAAGTTTAAAGATCAATCCTGTTCAGTGCTTTGTGGATACTATATGGGAAAAGGGACCCTATGGTATCCTTGAGCCAATGTATAAGCCAAGCAGATTAAAATCAAAAAAGTTAGACTTAATATTCATTCCAGGCGTGGCTTTTGACCGAAATTCAAATAGACTCGGCTTTGGAAAAGGTTTCTACGACAAATTTTTGAAAAATATGCCTAATACGACTTTGAAAATTGGTGTAGCCTTTGATTTTCAGATAGTTGATGCCATAAAATCAGATCCATGGGACATAAAAATGGACATCATAGTTACCGAGAAAGGATTTCTCTGCAGGGGAGAGTCTTGAAAGGGCCTAAAAATATACTATTTTTAAAGGAAACTGGAAGCACACAAGACACATTAAGGGATTGGATCAGAAAATACAGTCTCTTTCCTGTGATAGTCTCATCTGAACAAACGAATGGAAGAGGTCAAAGAGGCTCAGTCTGGCAATCAAACAAGGGCGGGTTGTGGTTCTCACTCTCGCTTGGTGAGACTTTAAATTTCAAAGAGTCTTTGTTGCCGCTTATTTGCTCATATTCTGTTTTGAAAGTTTTAGAGAAGATGGGCTCAGATCCTCTTATAAAATGGCCAAATGATATTATTCTGATGGGGAAAAAGGTTTCAGGGATACTTGTAGAAAAATTTAGTTTTAAGGGTTCGTTTTATTATATCTGCGGATTTGGAATAAACGTAAATAATGAAATAAACGTTGAGAATATACGATATCCAGCTATCAATTTAAAATCAGTATTTAATGATCACATAGGTATAAATGAGCTCTTAATGGATATCTTAGATGTTTTTGAAAATATTATAGATAATTTTTCACTTAGTTTTTTTGATATGATATTAAAGGATATAAACAAAAAGCTTTATCTAAAGAATGAATTTGTTCAACTTGAGAAAAACAGTGAAACAATTTCTAATGTAATTTTAGATTCAATTGGATCTCAGGGAGAATTGGTTTATATTTTAAACGGTGAATATTGTTCTATGTATTCTGGAAGAATTATTTTTTAAACGAGGTGAAAAATGTTTTATAACAGCACAAGAGGAATGGAGAAAAAATTAACCTCTTCACAGGTGATACTTCAAGGGCTATCTAAAGATGGAGGGCTTTTCGTTCCAGAAGATATCCCAACTGTAGATATCCAAGATTTTGAGCACATAAAAGGCTATAAAGATATCGCTTTTATAATCCTAAAAAAATTCCTAACAGATTATTCTGATGAAGAGATAAAGAGCTGCATAGAAAAGGCTTATAGCATTAATAAATTTGACAGTCATGACGTCACACCTATATTTACCTTGCAGGAAGGTTGTTCAGTAACCGAACTGTGGCATGGTCCTACTCAGGCCTTCAAGGATATCGCACTTCAAATAATGCCGCTGCTGTTGTCCATTGCCAAAGAAAAAAATAATATAAAAAATGAAATAGTTATCTTGGTAGCCACCTCTGGGGATACAGGCAAGGCTGCTCTTGAGGGCTATAGAGACGTATTGGGTACTAAAATAATAGTTTTCTTTCCGCATAATGGCGTGAGTGAAGTCCAAAGACTGCAAATGGTCACGCAGGAAGGTTCGAATACCTTTTCTTATGCAGTAAATGGAAATTTTGATGACGTTCAGAATACTGTAAAATCAATTTTCAACAATAAGAGTCTAAATAACAGATTGCTTCAAAATGGCATTGAGCTCTCTTCTGCAAATTCAATAAACTGGGGTAGACTGGCGCCTCAAATCGTATATTATTTTTATTCATACGTTCAGGGCTTACAAAAAGGTTTGTTCAATAAAGGTTCAGAAATAAATTTCGTAGTTCCAACTGGAAATTTTGGAAATATATTGGCTGGTTATTATGCAAAGAAAATGGGTTTGCCGATTAAGAAGCTTATCTGCGCATCCAATAGCAATAACGTGCTTACTGACTTTATCAATACTGGGGTTTACGATAGAAAAAGAAATTTTTATAAGACTATCTCACCTTCAATGGACATTTTGATTTCAAGCAATCTTGAAAGGCTCTTGTACGAGCTGTCAGAGAAGGATTCAGAATACATCTCAAATTTGATGGCTCAGCTAAAGGACAGCGGCAAATATAAGATAGAAGCGTCTATACACGATAAGATAAAAGATCTGTTTTGGGCTGATTGGGCTGATGACGAAACCACAAAGAAACAAATCTATAAAGATTTTGTAGATAACAAATATCTTTTGGATACTCACACAGCTGTGGGTAGAGCAGTCTATTTAAAATATATTAATCTTACTAAAGATGCTACGCCGACATTTATCTTATCGACTGCAAACCCATATAAATTTTCAATAAGCATTTACGAAGCTCTATTTGGCAAGCCAGAAGCTAGCAAGAGCGAGTTTGATCTTATGTACGAGATTGAAGAAAAAACTGCCACTCCAATTCCTATGCCGCTAAAATCGCTAAAGGGGAAGAATATGTTGCATAAGGGAATAATAGACAAAGAAAATATGGAAGATGAGATATTGAAAATCTTAGGTATTAATTCATAATTTTTTTGGTATAATATAGAACTTAGGCCAACGTAGCTCAGCTGGTAGAGCAACTGATTCGTAATCAGTAGGTCGGCGGTTCGAATCCGCCCGTTGGCTCCAATCTTAGTTATTTGCATCATTTAGATCGCACTTTACACAGTTTTTGCCAGCAGCTTTTGCGGCATACATTAGGTCATCGACTCTTTTGGTTATTGAGTTAACTGTGTCAGATTGATGATAACTTGTAACCCCAAAGCTTGCAGATACGAAATCAATTTCAGGAATATCTAATTTACTCATTCCATTTTTCAGCTCAATAGCTAATTTTTCAGTATAATGCAGATCGGTATTTGTGAGAAGTATCATAAATTCTTCTCCGCCCCATCTGGCTATAAAATCAGTTTTTCTAATTCTATTTTTTACAAATTTTACAATCTCTACAAGTACCTTGTCACCAACTATATGGCCGTAATTATCGTTAATGGCTTTAAAATCGTCAATGTCAAGCATTATTAAAGAAAAAGGTATGTTATTTCGCTTTGTTCTATCAATCTCTTCTTCCAACCTTTCTTGAAAATACCTTCTATTGTAAGAATCAGTCAAAGAGTCTTTGATGGACAACTCATGTAATTTTTCTTCCATCATTTTGCTATCTGAGATATCTCTTATTGATTCGATTGCGCCAATTGTTTTCCCATTTCTATCTTTCAATTTAGATGTAGCTATAAACATATATGCACCTTTGTAATCGAATATATTTGGAGCGTAGGATTCTGCATAGATTATATCTTCAAACCTATATATAATTTTATAATTTTCTTTTATAAATTCTTCATCTGCATTTAAAATTAGATCGATTAGCAATGGTTGGGGATCGTGATAAAACAATTTTGAGTATTCTAAATAATTTTTTCCTAATATATCTTCCTTTTTCATCTTTGTTAGGATTTCCATAGATTTATTCCACGCCAGAACTTTTCCCTCGATATTTATAACAAAAGTAGCATCAGGTAAGTTTTCAATAATATTATTTAAAAGAAAATACGCCCTTTCTAATTCAGATTGAGCTCTTTTTCTTTCTGTAATGTCGAAAATAATAGAGTGCAACAGTCTTTTACCTGACATCTGTATAGAATTGCTGAAAACTTCGACATCTCTAATTGAGCCATCAGCTCTTCTGTGCCTGAATTCAAAGTGAGTTTTATCTTTTTTATCCGCTTTAGCCATCTCTTTTGCTACTTCGTCTTGTGGCAGAGCGTTCAAATCAGATATATTCATTTTTATTAAATCAGATCTATCATATCCATAATAATTAGCTGCAGCATAATTGGCATCGAATATATCTCCATTTTCAGGATCTATCAAGAGTTTTACTGCGCTGTGATCCTCGAACAATTTTCTGTAATCCTGTTCGCTTTGTCGCAATTTTTCTAAGTATGTCTTCTTTTCAGTAATGTCTTGAACAGTCCAGATGGCAATTTTTTCATCCTCGTCAATTACATTGGCAGTAGCCTCACAAATTATCTGCTTATTATTCAGACCTTTTTGACGAATTTCCATTAGTTCGGTCTTTTTATTCATTAATAGATCATTATATATCTTACCAACTCTTTCATATTCTTCATCATCGTAAAACAATGTTTTCGTAGGCTTTCCTATGAGATCTTGGGGATCAGCATAACCAAATATCTGGGCATATTTTGGATTTACCTGTAAAAACGTTCTGTCTTTTACGAGTGCAATGCCAACTAAGGCATTCTCAATAATACTTTTTCTGATCTCTGAGGTTTCCTTTTCTCTCTTTCTATAATCTAATCTATCTAAACCAATTGATATATCTCTTGAGAGCTCTTCCAATAAATTTTTTAAATCACCTGTAAAAACGTTTTTATTTGCATGATATACAGAAAAGTTAGCCCATATATCATTGTTTCTAAATATTGGAATGGTAGCGCTTGACTTTATGCCAGACTTCTTTGCCAAATCTCTCCAGGGAGATGTAAAAAGCTCTTTTTCAAATGATTGGACATAGTTTGGTGCCTTCTCTCTCCATGTTCGTCCAGATGAGCCTTGACCCTCAGGGATGTTAGGATTTGAAGAGATAAATACAGAATGAGCATAATCTGTTTCACCACTTGCAGCAAGAATTCGAAAAACACCATTTTCGTCTGGCCTTGCTATAAATGATAGCTTCAAATGACCAAATTCTATAGCAATATCACATATTGACTGATATAAAACTGACTCATCTTGAACGTTTGCAACCAGCTGATTTACCTGTGAAAGAACAGATCCAAAATCAATAATCCTCTGTAGATTTCTTTTCTCTCTTTCTCTTCTATTTATATAAAATAAAAAATAAATATTCAATAGCAATATAAAAATTAATATAAATCCTTCAAGAAGCCATCTTTTTAACGAAGTATTTATATAAGTTTGCCATATCAATTCCTGAGGATAAACCGCCTTTATCTCAAATGGATATCCAGGAACGCCTACTATTATTTCATTCCCATTAATATTTGATAGGTTAGTTGTAACTATGCCATTATAAAGGCTGCCTAATTGAGTATTATTTCTCAAGTCTATAACTATAAAATGAAAGTCTTGGTCTTTTATATTGCTAGATAGCAAATTTTTTAGAAAATAAACTGTGCGAATAAAATAGATGGGCTTGCCAGCTGAATCCCTTAGAATATATCTCTCGTTAAGAACCTCATTGTGAAAGTAACCTATGTGAACCAATCCAAGCTGATAATTTGGGTTCTTATTAAGAGGGAAAAAATTTATTTCTGGAACATTTTTAATATTTGGAAGGGTAGTAAAAATAATTTTATTGTCCCCCGAATATATGCTAAAAGCTGGTGTCTCAGGATAAAATTTAACTAAATAACTAACAAAATTGACTATTTCTTTATCAACGACATCTTTAGATGATTTATTTATTAGCAATAAATTTCCAATGAATTCAAGCGTATTAAACTTCGAATCCAATCTTGTGGATATCTGATTTGCGTATGAAGAAGCTAAACTTCTAGCATCCTCTTCAACGATTAATTTGGAATTATGAAAGCTAGTCATTTCGCTGTTTAAAGTCCAAAGGATTACAAATATTGTAGGAAGGATTATTAGAATACCAAAAAAAATTTTATGATTAACTAACTTTTTAAGTTTACTGCTAAAAATTTTTAAAAAAATTATTGTTCAACTCCAAAAAAATATTTAATTTAACCAAATTATACATTAAATATTAAAATATATATAATTAAAAAATTTTTTAAAGTAGTATTATAGATAAAAAAGGTATTAATTTAGGAGGTATACAATGAAAAAGGTAGTGATTGTAGCAACTGGAGGAACCATTGCAATGAAAAAGAATGATGCAGGAAAATCAATTCCTGCGGTTTCTGGCGAAGAGCTTATTGGCAGCATTCCTGGTATTAGAGAAATTGCGGATTTTGAAGTTGTGAATTTTAGTAATTTTGCAAGTTGTAACATGAAACCAGAAAATTTGTTAAAGCTCGCTAATAAAATTAGAGATATATTTAAAAATAAAGATATAAGTGGGATAATTGTGACTCATGGCACAGATACCATTGAGGATAGCGCCTTCTTTCTGGAGCTAACTGTAGATAACGAGAGACCAATAATATTCACGGCTGCTCAAAGGGATGCATCCGAATTTGATTCAGATGGTCCAAGAAATATAATAAATGCAGCAAGAATAGCTATCGATGAGGGCGCAAACAATAGGGGGGTAATGGTATCTCTAAACGAAGAAATATTTGGAGCCCTATACGTTTCCAAAAAACACACAAGCAATGTTAGGACATTTAGCTCAGGCAACATGGGTATTATTGGATATGCAGATGTGGACAGGATTTGCTTCTACAATAACCAGAGATCCAGATTAAAGTTTGATATTCCTGACAATTTCCCAAATGTCGTGCCAATTTTAGCGTATACAGGCATGACTTCAGATATTATAGAATTTTGCATCAAAAATGGCGCAAAAGGTATTGTAATTGAAGCATTTGGGCGCGGAAACGTTCCACCTGAGTTAGAAGATGGGGTATTAATGGCCATAGAGCGAAAGATTCCCGTTGTAATAACCTCGAGGTGTCACAATGGCAGGGTATTGCCAGTATACTCATACAAAGGCGGATCGAGTAGGCTAAAGGATTTTGGCTGTATATTTTCAGAAGGAATTTCTACAGCGAAATCGCGTTTGCTTTTGGGTCTGGCGCTCACTCAGACAAATGAACATTCAAAGATTCAGGATATTTTCAATAAAGTTATTTGTTGATTTATTGTAATATAGAAATTGTTTATTTTATTTTATAGTTATATGCTTTATAATATAGAAATATACAATAAATTAGGGGGTATATGTGCAGAACAAATTGAACTCTTTACAAAGCATTTTTGAATATGTAGTAGAGATGAGAAGATATTTTCACATGCATCCAGAGCTTGGGTTGGAAGAGTTTAATACTCAAGCAAGGATAATATCAGAATTAACAAGTTTTGGACTAAGGCCAGGAAAGATTGGGGATACTGGCGTAATCTGTGAAGTTACAGGAAATGGTCCTAAGAGGGTTGCTATAAGGGCAGATATGGATGCCTTGCCCATAGATGATGTAATTGATAAGCCCTATAAATCAAACAATCCCAATGTGTGCCACGCATGCGGCCACGATGGACACACCGCAATGCTTTTAGGAGTAGCCAAATTTTTCTCTGAGAATATAGATTTGTTGCATGGCAATATAAGGCTTATATTCCAGCCAAATGAAGAAAAAGTACCCATTGGCGGCGCCAAAAGGTTAATTGAAGAAGGAGTATTGGATGGGGTAGACACTATCATTGGCGCGCATCTATGGCAACCGATTGAATGTGGCAAGATAGGAATTAGTTATGACAGGCTGATGGCTTGTGCAGATGAATTTACTATTAATGTTAGCGGTCGCGGAGGGCATGGGTCGATGCCTCATCAGACTGTAGATCCAATAATTACAGGGGCTCAAATTATTCTTGCACTTAAAATGGTTACAGCTACAAGCATAGATCCTTTGGAAAATGCAGTTTTGTCCATTGGACTTTTCAACTCTGGCTCTGCCTTTAACATAATTCCTGATAAATCTCTCGTAAAGGGGACTGTTAGAACATTCTCCCAAGAAGTCAGAGAGATAATGTTTCGACGCATTGAAGAAATCTGTGAGGGAATATGTGCCTCAAACGGAGCAAAATATACTCTGGAGCCTATCTTTGGTTATCCGTCTCTGATAAACCACAAAAACATTGTGAAAATAATTGAAAATTCTGCTATCGAAGCTATCGGAGAGGAAAACGTCCAACATATTAAGCCTGTGATGGGCGCTGAAGATTTTTCTTATTATCTGCAGAAAATAAAGGGCGCTTTCTTTTTTATTGGAGCAGGCAATGCAGCAAAAGGTATAGTATATCCTCATCATCATCCTCATTTCGACATTGATGAGGACGCTCTAATGGTAGGTCTTAAGGTTTTTGTTAACTCTGCAATGAAGCTTTTGGAATAAAAAAAATTAAGGAGGTATGGTGGTATGAAAGCTTTAAAGTTCGTTTTGACTCTAATTCCGTTTGTTTGGACAATTGCAATGATCCCTTTCGTGAACACAGTAAAGCCAATCGTATTGGGTCTTCCATTTTTAGCTTTTTGGCTGGTAGCAGGCATATTTGTAGCATTTGTATGTCTTAGCATTATCTACAAAATTGATACAAATAATTCAAATGGATAGGAGCTAAATTATGTCAAATGAATTCTTAGCCTTAGGAATTATTTTTATTTTTGTTTTTGTTACAACCATTGTAGGGATGCTACCTGGTATGAAAGAAAAGCTAAATTTAGAAGGTTGGGCTATAGGTGGCAGAGGATTTGGCAGATGGCTCAGCTGGTTTATTTTAGCAGGAGAAATATATACTGCCTTTGCCTTTCTTGGTGCGAGTGGATGGGCATATGCAAGAGGCGGACCTACTTTTTACATATTGGGCTACGGTGCTCTTGCATATGTAGTAGGATATTATGTTCTTCCAAAGATTTCGCCAATAGGTAAGAAATTTGGTTTAATGACTCAGCCCGATTTGGTTCAGCATATTTACGACAGCAAGCCATTGGGAATACTAACCGCTGTAATTGGGGTACTATTTCTTCTACCATATCTTCAGCTTCAGTTAACTGGTTTAGGCATCATTATTCAAACTTGCTCTTATGGCCTGATTACTAAAGTTCCCGCAATGTTGATAGCTTTTACCCTTGTGGCTATATTTGTTTATCTTAGCGGTCTCAAAGGAGTCGCTACTACTGCTATTATCAAGGATGTGGTTATGATTATTGCTGTAGTATTTTTCGGTTTATATTTACCATTTCATTTCTATGGAAATCTTGGAAATATGTTTGATGCATTGGATGCTGCAAAGCCAGGCTTTTTGGCTCTTCCTGGCGGGACAAAAGTTCTGGATGTGAGCTGGGTGATGTCTACGCTGGTACTCACAAGCTTGGGCTTCTATATGTGGCCGCACTTTTCTGCAAACAGCTTTAGCGCAAAAAGTCCTGAAGTTTTAAGACACAATGCAGTTTTTCTTCCTCTGTACCAAATATGCTTGCTCTTTCCAATGCTTATTGGCTTTACTGCACTTTTAATTTTGCCTGGTCTAAGTAACCCTGATATGTCATTTATGGTAATGGTTCAAAAAGTTTTTCCAGGATGGGCTCTTGGTCTGGTCGGCGGCGCTGGTGCCTTAGCCTGTATGATTCCTGCGTCCGATCTCATATTGAATACCTCGATGATTTTTACTAGGAATATTTATTGTAGAGGCTTTAACCCTGATGCAGATCACCCACATCAGAAATTTGTGGCAAGAATTATTGTTTTTATAGTTACCGCTACAGCTCTTTGTTTGGCTATATTTGCTCCAAATTTACTGGTCAACCTTCTTTTAATAGGATATTCTGGAGTTACCCAATTTTTCCCAATGATCGTTCTGGGATTGTTCTGGAAGAGATCTACAAAGATTGCTTCATTTTGCGGCTTAATTGTTGGAGAGATTTTAGTAGTATATCTAACGCTAAACAAGCTAGATCCCGTAGCAATACTTGGGCTTCATCTAAATGCAGGTTTTGTAGCTTTAATGGTAAACTTAATTATATTTATAGTTATAAGCATTTTTACTTCTAATAATGATGATCTTATTGCTAAAGAAAAAAGATTAAACGCATTATAATATAAGATAAAAAGTCAGGGAGGTGTCCTGACTTTTACAGTTAACTTAGCATAAGAAATATATCAAGTATATTAATATCCCTATAAATACGTAATTAGGTATTTCTTTGTTCACTTCTATTGACGTTATGCTACAGATATGCTATAATAGAAGTGGAGGTGATATTCTATGATAAGAAAAGATTCACTGATGCGAGGTGGTGTTTTAAAAACTCATGTTCGTGTTGTCGAAGGGTATAGACCTGGACCAGGAATGCCAACT
>NZ_JBAGBW010000029.1 GCF_039822205.1 Thermodesulfobium sp. 4217-1 | reverse complement strand
AAATTTTCATGTAAAATTGAATCGTTTTAGGACGATGACCTTTTATATTTCTTTATTGATAATCATTTTCCTTTAACAGAAAATTCTGTACGTTAATAATTAGCAACTCCTGCTTGTTTTTTCAACGAGTGGTTTTTTGTTTTAAAGTTCTTTGTCTTTTAAAATTTCAATATAATCTTTTTCTTTTAGTGTGCATTCTGAAAAAGATTTTAATTCATCTAAGCTATTGAATTTAAGTTGATTTTTTATTTTGGATAAAAGTGCATCCCCATATTCTTTGGCCCCGTGGCTAATTTTGGTATAAATCTTAGAGTTGTGTTTTAGATAAAAGTAAGTATGATCGCCTTCTCTTGAGAAAAAACCTTTTGCCAGTAATGCTTTTTTTAATTTTTCTGTTTTTATTACCATATTTATGCAATATATTTATGCAACAATGTTTGTTTCTTTTATATTTGCTAATAATTTTTCTAATAAAATTCTTGCATCCTTAGATAACTCTTCTTCTGTGAAATTTTTCATTAAGAGTACACCCTCTATATTATAAAGTAAATCAGTTTGTGCTTCTTCTAATGTTTCACCCATACCAAACAGATCTTGATCTTCTATCCATTCAAGCATAATTTGATTATCTACTTCTTTTGATATAACGATAAAAGGGTTTATAAATGTTATAAATCTATTGTTTTCATCATTAGATTTTAGACTATTAAATATTATTAGGTTTGAAAAATCAAGCATTGAATATTTATAGTTACTTATATTTTTTATAGAACAATAATAATTATTTCCTTTTATCGGTAAATAAACGTTATAATTGTTAACAGTTATAGGGGGTAAAAAAGCAGATATCATTTTTTATCCTCCAGTTTCTCTAAAATTTCATTAACATCTTTTGCGAGTTTTTTTAGTTGTTCAATATCAAAAAGGTAATTGCCAAGCACCACTCCTTGTACCGCTGGTTCTTGTTGAAATGGCGGTAATCCGCCTATAAGGGATAATATTGTGTTTTTAGTTATAGGATTTGATACAATATTAACATCTAATACATAAGATACACCCACCTTATCGGGAGGCACTATTACATTTATTTTTTTTAGCTCTATAGCGTTATCCATTGTCTTTCTCCTTTATATTGTCTTGAAAAAATTATAATCTTTCTACTAAAAGTGTCAATCTGAATTTGAATAGATAAGAGAAATATCCTTTCTTGATAACAACTTTACCCTCTACCAGCTACGATCTTCCACAAAGTTTCAAAATTGTCAATCTCGCCGTACTTTAATTTCACATTGTCTGAGCTTAACTCTTCAAAAAATCTCTCAGCGCACTCTATCTTCATCTCTTCAATCTTTCTAAGCTCCAGGCTGGACATGCTGCCCTTTGTCTCAGCGATAAAATATATATATTGAACTCTACCATCCTTAAAGACTATTGCCCAGTCAGGGTTATAATCTCCCACAGGCGTAGGTATGGCGAAGCCTTTTGGAAGCTTGGCATAGACTATCACTTCATTGCTTGCGTCAAGACTATCTGCAAAATCTCTCTCGACATTTGATTCTGAAACAAGGTATTTGTAAATATTCTTTTTGACCTCTTTTGCATTTTCAAAGTTATAAGTAGCCTGATTCAGAGTAAAGATATTCGTATCAAATCTATCTTCTATTGGAGTATAGACCAGTTTCTGAATGACCATAGAAGCCTTCTGATCGCTGATAATTCTTGATACTTCTGAGATAAACTCTTCTGGATTCTTCTGGAAATAACTGAACTTCTCATCAGAGAGCTTAGCTAAAATCTGTCCAACTGTCTTTCTTGTCAGATTGGTATTTGAGGCGATCTTGCCTACCAAATCGTATTTTACACCTGAATTTACAGAGTTTTTTTCTTTTATATTTTCGGTCTCTGTTATCTCAAAGTTTTGCTTAGCTTTTAGCATCTCAGCATCCATTGCTTCAAGCGTCCCGCTGACAACGGTGTATTCCAGACTGCTTACCAGAAGCTCTCTTTCAATAGCATTTTTTGCGTTATCGATTAGCTCTCTGCTGTCAAAGTTAACCGTATAAATAGCTTTTTTGTTTATGCTTTGCCACAATTCCTGAAACTGTTTTTTTCCAAAATTTGCATCGTTTATAGGATTTGGCTTTAGCCTTGAGCTATCCTCTACAATATCCTTGAGAGCGCTTTCGCTGAACACGCTGTCGACAAGTTTAAATACCTCTCCCCCATACTCTTTTAAGCTCTCAGGAAGAGGAGCTAAGGTATTTGATTTTTTATCCTCGTGATATTTTTCACTAATATTTTTATTTTCATCGACATAACCGTTTCGAATGAGATAGTATTCAAGCTTATCAGCCATTTCTTTGGAAACTTTTATTTTTTCGCCTTCAGAATGAATGATTTTGCCACTAAAGTATTCAGCACTGGCCACCCTGGGCCTCTCGCTCAATGTCTCACTAATCTCTTTTTGTAATGAGCTTACAAAATCTTTGTAGCTTTCATTTGCCACCACGGTTAGCACATTGATATCGTGAACACTGATCGGGTCGTCAAGTCTTTCGCCATATTTATTTACACATATTCTCATTCCACGACCCACTTCTTGTCGTCTGGAAATAGTATTTTCGCTGTGCCTGAGCGCACAGATTACAAACACATTTGGGTTGTCCCAGCCCTCCCTGAGAGCTGAATGAGAGAATATAAAACGCGTCTTTTCTTCGAATGAGAGAAGCCTTTTCTTGTCCTTCAATATCAAATCATACGCATCTACGTCATCAGCCTCGCCAGCATCCTCGCCTCTTAATTTAATCTTTGGGTCTGTAAGATTGCCCTTTTTATCCCGTGCAAAATATCCATTATGGGTCTCATAAGGCTTTATAGCATTTAGATATTCTTCATAACCCTTGTCAAATATTAGCCCCAAGTCCTTTACCGCTGAGTCATATTCTTCTTCAAATATTTTGGCATATTCGCCGTTTTTTTCATTTTCGTCGTTGTATACTCGATATTTTGCAACTTCATCAATAAAAAATAAACTAAGTACCTTTATGCCCTTATTAAAAAGCCCCTTCTCCCTTTCCAGATGAGCCTTGATGGTCTCCCTTATCTGAATCCTCCTAACTGTATCCTCGCTAATATCCCCCACCACATCTCCTACGCTTAGCTCTAATCCATTTTTAAAAAATATCTTGTTCTTGTATGCGTCAATTTCGCTTACCACATAGCCTCTATACTCTTCAAGTTCATTTGACTTTATAAATAGGTCATCGCCGACCTCAAGAATTCTGAGGTCTCTCTTGATAGAGCCCTGCTTCTTTATCTCAATTTCCAGCTTGGCTACAGGTGGCTTTGTGGAGCTAATCTCAATGTTCTGGAGATAAAGATATGCATTCGTTCCCGACAGCCCTTTTACAGAGATGCCCTTTACACTAATCTTTTTTACAAGTTTTTGGTTGTAGGCATCCAGCGCGTCCAATCTGTATACCTTATTATATACTCTTCTAAGAGTAGCTGAATATCTAAGGATAAATAGCGGATTAAATTCCTTCAGGCTTATAAAACTCTTACTCTCTTTTTTATCATTTCCTTCAATCTTTTGGGGTTCATCTATGATAAGTATAGGTCTATTTGCCTTTATTACGTCAATTGGCCTTCTGGAAGAAAACTCATCAAGCTCGTCATAGATTCTTCTGTTGTCAGCTCCTGTTGCGTTAAATGCCTGCACATTGATGATCATTATATTGATACCTGCATCGCTGGAAAAGCTCTCTATATTGTGAAGTTCTTTGGAGTTGTAAATAAAAGCTTTCGCCTGCTTGCCAAATTCTTCTAAGAAATGCTCACGCGTAAGCTCTATTGACTGATATACTCCCTCACGAATAGCAATGCTGGGCACTACGATGATAAATTTGTTCCATCCATATTCTTTGTTTAGCTCAAAGCAGGTTCTGGTATATACATAGGTCTTGCCAGTTCCCGTCTCCATCTCAACGTCAAGGTTCACATCGCAGACAATATTTTTCTTCAGCGCATCGCTCACAGGGAGGTTTCTCTCTCTTTGGACTCTTTGAATACTTTCAAGTATTGTATCTTTTGAGATAGTAAATTCGCTATTCTTGAACCCTGGCAAAAACTCTTCTTCAAGATTTGGAATAAATTGAGCCCTTTCTTTGCCTGGATCAATTCTATATCTTATGCCTTCAATTTTACTTTGACCTTTAAAACAATCTACAACTGATTTTACTGCATCAAGCTGGTATGCTTGCTTTTTAAACCTAAAGTTCATTTGGGCTCTCATTAGATAACCCTTATCTGAGTGCTTGGAGAATACTGTCTAAAGATCTGTTCTACATTGATTCTTGTATCATCGCTATCGAAGCTGCTATCTCTAAATACAACCTTTAGCAAGTCGTTATCTTTAGATTGTTTTGCAAATTCAATGAAGAATTCTTTGTTCAGATCAGTCGCGAAGCATGCTGCAAGGATATTTTCGCCCACGAAATAAACCAACTTATCTAAAATATATCTTTCTTCAATAGAAAGGGCTAATTCCACTCCACTATCAAGCATCACCTGATATATCAAGTCCAGATCGGTTCTGTCGTCTTTTATGTCGCTAACGAAGCTAAGCATATCTTCCTTTTTTGTCTCATCAGGGGAATAGTATACGTCTTTCATATTTGAGCTATCCACTCTTAGGACTCTAAACCCAATGTCAAGCGATGGCGCAGTCTTGGTTTCATTAAAAAGATCGTTTTTTTTGGAGGACTCCTGGGCTATATTTTCAATTATCTTAGCCCCTGCCCTTCTGATCCTTTCCTTGCCAATTTCATATATATTTTTGTATCCTGCCTTATATGCCTCACTGTCTTCATCAGTCGGTTCAGGAATCTGCACCATAATAAACTTACGATTGCCGCCATCTTCAGAGTTTATTTGCATAACTGCATGAGCAGTTGTTGCTGAACCACTGAAAAAATCGAGGATGATATCTGATGAATTTAAACCTGCAATTTTACATAATCTTTTTAATAACTTAGTTGGTTTAGGGTTTGAAAATATTTTATTATCATTAAATAAATTTTTAGCTTCTTTTGTTCCTTCAGCGCTACTGCCTAATTCATATAGTAAACTTTGAAATTTTTTGTTATTATTTCTTTCTTCTGATTGATAAATTTTTTCGTAGGCTTCTTTGATACCTTTACTATTAAATGCAAATTCAATTCTACTTTCTTTAATAGCCAACTGCATCGTTTCTTTAGACCATCTCCAACAGCCATCTTCACCATTGGGCAACTTTGGAAAAAAAATTTTTCCATCATCATCTTGAATTGCATAATGTAGATTTGGTCTATCTTCTTTTTTACTATTATCCCCCCATTTTCTTAATAATTGTCGCTTGTAGAAATCGTTTTTTTTAGAATCAAATAAGTTAAATTTTTCTTCTTTTTTCAAGTCATATCCAACTTCAAATTGATTAACTCGTTTAGCAAAACATAGTATATATTCTTTGTTATTTCTAATATGGCTATCGTCTTCTGATCCACTTTTTCCTGCCCACACAAACTCACAAACAAAATTCCTCTCTCCAAAAATCTCATCACAAATCTTTCTTAGATTGTGCACTTCATGGTCATCTATTGAGATAAATATCACTCCGTCATCTCTTAGAAGATTCCTTGCAAGTTTTAGCCTTGGGTACATCATAGATAGCCAGTCGCTATGATATCTGCCGTTTGACTCCACATTTTTTATAAGCCTGTTGCCATATTCATCCATTTGTCCGCTGCTTTTTAGCTCTTCTTCCTTGTCGATCGTAAAGTTATCTTTGTATACAAAATCTTTTCCAGTGTTATAGGGAGGGTCGATATAGATCATCTTTACCTTGTTCAGGTAGCTCTCTTGAAGGAGCTTTAGCGCATCCAAATTGTCCCCTTCTATATAAAGATTTTGCGTGGTATCAAAATTTACGCTGTCATCTTTTATAGGCCTTAGCGTTTTATTTATTGGGGTGTTTGCCAAAAGGAGGGCTTCTTTTTTGCCAGGCCACTCCAGGCGGTATCTCTCCTTGGTGCCCTCTACTATATCCTTTGAAAGCTCTTGCCTGAGAAGGTCAAAGTCAATAGCCTTTCTTGGCGTCCCCTTTTCATCTCTTTGCTCAGTTATACAATTTGGAAATAGCCTTGAAATAAGTTCAATATTCTTGTCACTAAAATCAGGCGTCCTCATATCAAGTTTTTCTATCATTTTATCCTTCCCTCTATCTGTGAATATAATTTTTTCAATTTATAATTTAGCTCTACTCTCTTGTTAAATTGCTTTTCTCTATCTCTTTTTAACCTTAGCTCATCATATTTTCTCTTTAGGCCTACTACTTTGGAATATTCATCAAGTTTTTCTTCCACATTGAGGTTATCAGGTATATTTAGCTGAATAGACATTAGATCATCCAGGATTGCCTCATATAGCTTTGAGAGGCTAAGGCTCACAGGAAGAGGCTTTCTTTCCAGGCTAATGTCGAACCAATCGGTTTCCAGATATTGCGATGAAAGGGATTTTTGGCTGATATTCTTGCTGAGCTTTTTGTAGGCAGCTTTGATTTTCATCTTGCTTCCCTTTACAATCTGAAAAATTACAGGATAGGCTATAGCCTTATCAATAGCCATTAACACGTCCTGGCTAATATTTTCTCCCTTTAAGTGAATATCGAAAATCTGAATCTCTGTGACTTCTTGAGCGCTATCTACATTGACAGTATCCTTTGAGAGGTTGTGCTGCCATATAATTTTGTCAATTTCTTTTACAAACTTCTCTTTCAAACGATTGTCTATTTTGGCATTTTCATAAAATTTTGTTTTTGGTATGTTTTTCCCCTTGTATGTATAGGCAGGATAAGAAAAATATCCGTTCATCGGTCTTCTTCCTGAACGACTATGAAATTAATGAGCTCAAAATCATCCAAACCCCTTATCTTATTTGCCAGAGAGGTCGTACCACCACCGCTAAAAAGAGAATCTATATCCTTTTCCTCCTGAACTTCTACTATAGACGATATAGCCCTTTCCAAAAGTTTGGAATATGTATTCATATCTTTGCCGTCTCTTGTGGCATTGTTAAAAGTCGTATATACTTTTTCTATGGGCTCACCCTTACCTTTACATAGGCTTCTTGTAATATCCAAAATTTTCTTTGGTTCAGTATGGTTTACTACAATTTCTCCATTTTTTGAGATGTAGATCAGATAGTATGGGTGAAGCCTATTTTGTTGATTTGTGTTGATGCTATGATTTTTGTTGCGCAAGACAAATATTACTCCAGGAGGCAGATTTTTCGTGATATCAGATGAAACTACGCTATGAAGTCCATTTGGAAGTTTTTCTAAATCTTTGTGAGTTTTCAGGTAGTTTATCAGGTCCATTCGAAAGTCATTCAAACCCAAATCTGTAATATTTACACCTGTTTTTATGTCCTCTAAGTCGATGACCTCTTCCTGAAGTTTCTTTAGCTGCTCTTTTCTAAATGAAATGTCGTTTGCCTTGGCGCTTAGGACGTTGTCATCGCCTGTCGCAGACACATCTGCGATTATCATTCTATTTTCTACTCTCTCTTTTAGATTGATATACTCATCAAGCGAGATATCAGGCCAGTAGTTGATCATCTGAATAACTTTATTTTTTGAGCCTATCCTGTCAATTCTGCCAAATCTTTGGATGATGATAACGGGATTCCAATGGATATCATAATTTATCACATAGTCGCAATCTTGAAGGTTTTGGCCCTCGCTAACGCAATCTGTGGCGATTATAAAGTCTATTTCTCTTGTTTCCTCTGGAATAACTACTGACTTTTCTTTTGAGATGGGAGAAAAGAGAGTAAGAAGGGATTGAAAGTCATACCCCTTGCCCAGAGTCGATCGTGGGGTATCTGAACCAGTGATGAGTCCTGAATGAATATTGAATTTTCGAAGAAAGTCCTTAGATATATTTTCATACAGATATTTCGCGGTATCTGCAAAAGCGGTAAAGATTAGCACTTTTCTGTTGCCTTCGTTTATAGGATTTTGAATTTTAGTTGTAAGCAGACTCTTCAGATGCTGCAGCTTGTAGTCGTGCTGGGGTGTAATTTTATTCATATAGCCTAAAAGATTTTCAATAATCGCCAAATCTGATTTTAGGTCGTATATAAAAGACTTTGTATCCATATCCTTTAGGCTTATCTGGATACTTTTGCTGGCAAAAAAGTTATCTATATTTTCAATATCTTCATCATCCAAGGCATCTTCGTCTACAAGATTTGGCTCTATAAAAGTAGCAGTTTTCCCTTGATAAAAGTCATCTATTTTGCCCACTGCCACAGAGATACTATCCTTTAGCCTTTCAAGGGATAGTCTAAATGAAGAAACAGAGCTCTCCAATCTTTTTAGAAGATTGATGGTCATTAGAGCCTGGAGGCTACGTTCCCTGTCTACCTGGCGAAATTTACTTTTGCCGCCGTGAACTTCTGTATCGTATAACTCTTCATATTTTCCAATCCTACTTGGCAAAATATACCCGATTGGGGCGTATATAGCCATTTTCAACAATGATAGCTCCTTATAAATATCGTTAAAGCCTGGAATATTTGGCATATCGGTAAGCTTCGAACGGTATGATATAGGTTTGTTTCTTTGAGGAAATTGACCGATATCGGCCGTATCATAGAAAGTTTGGATATGCTTTCTTGATCTCGCTATAGTAACGCTATCCAAAAGCTCGAAAAAGTCAAAGTCAAGAGAATTTAATATAGCCTCTGGCGTTCTCTTTTCAGAAGGCAGTTTTGACCATGCGTTAAAAGCTACCTGTGCCCTTCTAAATATCTCTTCAATATTTTTTGAAACGTTTAGCTTGCTGGCAAGAACATCGGGGTTACCCTCATAGGCAAAGGCTAATTGATTTTTTAGATCGTTAAATCTATTGTTCACAGGAGTAGCAGTGAGCATAAGAACCTTTGTCTTCACGCCTGATCTGATAACCTCGTTCATCAGCCTTTGATATCGCGTCTCTCTATCTTTGAAGGCGATATTATTTCTAAAATTGTGAGACTCATCAATCACAAGCAAGTCATAATTTCCCCAATTTACCCTATCCAATGGGATGCCGTAAGAATATCCCATTTTCCTAAGCAAATCAGTATGATTTAGGACGTCGTAGTTAAACCTATCCTTTACAAAGGTATTTGTTTTAAGGTTTTTATTGAAATTCAGCCAGTAATCTGCAAGTTTTTTTGGACACAGAACCAAAACAGATTTATTTCTAAGCTCATAGTATTTTACAACTGCGAGCGCAGTAAAGGTTTTACCCAGACCTACGCTATCTGCTAAAATGCAGCCATTGAAAGTCTCAAGCTTGTTTATAATTCCTGATGCTGCATCTTTTTGGAAGTTGTATAGCTTGTTCCAGACAACAGTATCTTTAAATCCAGTCCTGTCATTTGGCAGGACGTCGTCGTTTATGTCTTCCAAAAATTCGTTAAATATATTGTATATCATCAAAAAATAGATCAATTCTGGTGGGTTCTCTTTATAGACGGTAGAAATGTGATTGATCAAGATATCCGTAACATCCTTTAGCTTCTCATTATCGGCCCAAAGTTGATCGAAAAGATTTAGATAAGTCTGAGTCATAGGAATTTCATTAAACTTGTTTACAAAATTTGAGATAGCATTCCCCTTTTGATAGCCCAGATCTACTGCTGTAAATCCCTGAATAGGACTGTAAATATAACTTTTCTCAGCCTGTGAAACACAGATAAACTGCTGCATTGGGGCATTTGTAATATTGGACCTGAACTTAGCCTTTTTCTTAATCCATTCAGCACACTCTTTTGCAATAGCCCTTTGGGTAAGCTTATTCTTTAGCTGAATCTCAAATTCGCTGCCATAAAAACTTTTCTCTCTCTCAGTTTTCGATATAAAAAATTCCCTGTGCTGCTTTTTCGTGTTATCAAGCATATCCAACGGGACAAAAGAGGGTGAGGTAAAGATAAATTCAAGCGAATCTATCCTTGATAGCTCTCTTTTTAACGTTTCATAGGCATACATAGAAAAACAAGAGGCTGCAATTTTTAATTTTGAATTAGCATTTATAGTAGATTTTAGATCGTCGCCCAAAAGACTATTTACATTATCGATAAGTTCCATATTTAAAGCTCTCTTTCAAATTTCAAGAAAGATTGAAGGCTGACCAGAAAGTATAGAAATATGAATTTAATATAGAGCGCCAATTTCCAAATTCACCAATCGCATGATATTGTCAAATAGCAAGTAAAATTTTAGACCTTTTTCTAAAGCTCTAAGGCTGGCGAATAACCTTCGATCAAATTCATTTATAGCAAAATTTAACTTTGTATCGATTTTAGGATTCCCCTCTAAGCTTTTTACACTCAATTTTAAACTTATTTGGACATTTGTTCAATATATGAATAAGAAATTTTATCGTACTTTTAAGAATTAAATATATTGCCTCTACATATAGCCTGGCAAAATTTATTAGCTGATTAAAATTCTTAAATGATAAATATATCTGACATCTGTTAATGAATTGTTAATCTAATCTGCAATTTATGCAAAGGCGCTTGATAATTTTTTAGCTATATCCAGCTTATGTTCTCTTATCCACCCAATTCCTAAAGAATTCTTTAATTTGGTGGCAAAATTAAAATTTTCTTAAGGGATAAAATTTTCGTCAGTTAACAAAAATATATGATATAATTTGGAAGTTTGAGTAATCATATGAATAAATTTTTGTTCTTTGACAATCAAATAAAGTTATTTTTTCAACTGTATACTGGTATCCCAACGAAGTCCAAAAAATGGCTTAAATTCGTTTTCATCCGAGGAAAATTTTTTAGCTTAATATAGCCGAAAATTGGGATTGGGCACTGCTTAGAATTATGATAGAAAATCATACCCACCCCTTCCGAGGATCTTATCTATTTGACTATTGATAAATCAAGGTTTATAATGGGTACAGTTGGAAAGATTCCCTGATGAATAAGGGATTGCGACGAAATCCTTGACTAAACTATCAAGGATTTCAATTTTTAAAGCCTGTTGGAAAGATTCCCTGATGAATAAGGGATTGCGACTAACTTTACTCAAAGTCATAATCAAGCAAATCTATAGTTGGAAAGATTCCCTGATGAATAAGGGATTGCGACTTTTCCCATTCTTTCTACAAAGTCTTTATCGTATGGGATAAAGTTGGAAAGATTCCCTGATGAATAAGGGATTGCGACTTTTTTTTTCACTGCGTTCAATTTTAGAGCATTTAGGAGCAGTTGGAAAGATTCCCTGATGAATAAGGGATTGCGACACTACTTCATACACCCCTAGGCCCTGTACCATGGGTGTGTTGGAAAGATTCCCTGATGAATAAGGGATTGCGACATTTTGATAACTGGTCTTAAATGCATCAGACCAGTTTTTGTTGGAAAGATTCCCTGATGAATAAGGGATTGCGACTTCAAGCTTTGCAACTAAGTTGGCAAAATTAAGAACTTGTTGTTGGAAAGATTCCCTGATGAATAAGGGATTGCGACTGATGGCAGAGATAGTAGCACAGGGAAGTCAGTTAGTTGGAAAGATTCCCTGATGAATAAGGGATTGCGACCATCAAATCTATGGTTCGGGGGGCTTGTGGCCCCCCATAAAGTTGGAAAGATTCCCTGATGAATAAGGGATTGCGACATACTGATTGATAGCTTTTTGAACTCTTTCATTTTTGTAAGTTGGAAAGATTCCCTGATGAATAAGGGATTGCGACTCATGGGGGCTTGTGGCCCCCCATAGACCAGGACCAGTGCAAAGTTGGAAAGATTCCCTGATGAATAAGGGATTGCGACAAAAATTGCATACATCATTACTCCCAACTCCTTCAATCAAGTTGGAAAGATTCCCTGATGAATAAGGGATTGCGACTTGACCTGGCCCCCTATACGGGGACCAAGTCCATAAAATCTAGTTGGAAAGATTCCCTGATGAATAAGGGATTGCGACTTGACGTATGGGGCATAGCCCCACACATCACAGTACTTCACGTTGGAAAGATTCCCTGATGAATAAGGGATTGCGACAGGCTTAAAATTTCAGTGCCATCTAAAACAATTTTTAACTGTTGGAAAGATTCCCTGATGAATAAGGGATTGCGACTTACTGGATCTTCATCCTTAAACCACGTGGTAACCCACGTGGTTGGAAAGATTCCCTGATGAATAAGGGATTGCGACTAGTGATTGAACGTTACTTCTTAGAAGTGTAAACGTTCAACCCGTTGGAAAGATTCCCTGATGAATAAGGGATTGCGACATAATTGTTTCTGTACACAAATATAACTATATCTGGTTGGAAAGATTCCCTGATGAATAAGGGATTGCGACTTTTGCTCATCGAACCAGATGGTAACCCACCTGGCATCGATGTTGGAAAGATTCCCTGATGAATAAGGGATTGCGACTTACCTGGGGCGTACGGTAGTCCTGGACTAGACTGTCCAGGGTTGGAAAGATTCCCTGATGAATAAGGGATTGCGACTATTGAGTAACTCATATACACCCAGGCCTTCCACCAGTTGGAAAGATTCCCTGATGAATAAGGGATTGCGACTGGCCATCTATTGTTACAACTAACTTTTTCATTGCAGTTGGAAAGATTCCCTGATGAATAAGGGATTGCGACATTTCAGGTGCATCTTCCATGAACCACGTGGTAACCCACGTGGGTTGGAAAGATTCCCTGATGAATAAGGGATTGCGACTTATTACTCACTTTTAAATACATATCTTTACCAATTCTTAGTTGGAAAGATTCCCTGATGAATAAGGGATTGCGACATCTGATTCAGATCATTAACACTTGATGCATGGAAGGTATAGTTGGAAAGATTCCCTGATGAATAAGGGATTGCGACAAATTATTCTTCTTGCAAAACCCTAGCAGGGTATCTGCCAGTTGGAAAGATTCCCTGATGAATAAGGGATTGCGACTTTTCTGTTTTCTTTACTATGATAAACCTGGGGGCGCCATGTTGGAAAGATTCCCTGATGAATAAGGGATTGCGACCTACCGATGAACGGTAGAGATAGAACCTCTTGGCCGTCTATGTTGGAAAGATTCCCTGATGAATAAGGGATTGCGACTTTTTTAAAGCCTTGAAAACTTCCTGATCACACACATCCTTGTTGGAAAGATTCCCTGATGAATAAGGGATTGCGACAGATCTTTAAAAGATTGCTAAAAGCTGCTCTACTTGTGTTGGAAAGATTCCCTGATGAATAAGGGATTGCGACAAGATTTTTTGACCATCAATTAAGACTGTTAGCTGCCGTTGGAAAGATTCCCTGATGAATAAGGGATTGCGACTATATAACAATCTAGATCTGCCAGGATAACTTCATCGTGTTGGAAAGATTCCCTGATGAATAAGGGATTGCGACTTTACCACTACTACTGTCTTTGTCAACACATGACAGAGACGTTGGAAAGATTCCCTGATGAATAAGGGATTGCGACAGTCTTATCAGAGCTAAACCTTCATCCACCACCCTAGTTGGAAAGATTCCCTGATGAATAAGGGATTGCGACCATATACTCTAAGGGGTTATGGTCCATAAACCAGGTGGTGTTGGAAAGATTCCCTGATGAATAAGGGATTGCGACAAATACTCCGAAAAACTTGCTCATGTTTAACCTCCCTCAAGTTGGAAAGATTCCCTGATGAATAAGGGATTGCGACTATTCTCCCTTCAGCTTTTATTAAGGGCTCACCTGTTTCGTTGGAAAGATTCCCTGATGAATAAGGGATTGCGACCAGCATGTGCAGACTCTCCATTTTCAGACTTAACTGCATGTTGGAAAGATTCCCTGATGAATAAGGGATTGCGACCTTTATATGCTGCTTCTTCTACCATCAATGAGCAACCAAGTTGGAAAGATTCCCTGATGAATAAGGGATTGCGACTTTTTTTAACTTAAAACAAAAAGCCCTGCCATTAGAGTTGGAAAGATTCCCTGATGAATAAGGGATTGCGACTCATTTTAGGCCTCCGATTAAAATTTTTTTTTTTAAAACGGCCCTGTTGGAAAGATTCCCTGATGAATAAGGGATTGCGACCTGCCTTCTTGAAAAACTCCATACAGCATTTTATTACCTCCCTGTTGGAAAGATTCCCTGATGAATAAGGGATTGCGACCTTTCATTCAGCCAATCAGGCTGGTTCCAATCAGGGAGCAGATCCGTTGGAAAGATTCCCTGATGAATAAGGGATTGCGACAGGATTTCAAGTTTAGCAGCCTTAAACACCTGTTGCTCATGTTGGAAAGATTCCCTGATGAATAAGGGATTGCGACCTTGCAACTTGATACACAGCAAAACATTTCATACCTTTCAACGTTGGAAAGATTCCCTGATGAATAAGGGATTGCGACGATCTCATTGTTTACAACAACAGGGACATTCCCTGTTGGAAAGATTCCCTGATGAATAAGGGATTGCGACATAATACTTTTTGGCCGTCCAAAAGGACGGTTAATTCTTTGAATGTTGGAAAGATTCCCTGATGAATAAGGGATTGCGACAATAAGTGCAATGCCTTTTACTTATCCTTAGGTATATCCCTGTTGGAAAGATTCCCTGATGAATAAGGGATTGCGACTGTATCAGGCCCTTGTTGCTTGTAAAAACTGCATACAACATCTTGTTGGAAAGATTCCCTGATGAATAAGGGATTGCGACTCAGCAACACATCATATTGCATCGGATCCTTGTCCATGAACCGTTGGAAAGATTCCCTGATGAATAAGGGATTGCGACTGGACTACGCCTCCCATACATCTTCAGGCCTTCATTTCTGTTGGAAAGATTCCCTGATGAATAAGGGATTGCGACTTTTTGATGTAGTCTTTCCAGAACTGGGGGAAGTATATGTTGGAAAGATTCCCTGATGAATAAGGGATTGCGACAGTATAAACGTTCAACCCTACCTTCAATATTTGATCCTGGTAGTTGGAAAGATTCCCTGATGAATAAGGGATTGCGACTTACTGCAGGGCCTGTAACTCTATTGTAACTCTATAAGGGGTTGGAAAGATTCCCTGATGAATAAGGGATTGCGACAATACTTCGTATACCCCAACCCCCTCTACCTGGGGTGTACTATGTTGGAAAGATTCCCTGATGAATAAGGGATTGCGACAATATTAACAGTAAGCTTTTTAAAATTTTTCATCTTTAACGGTTGGAAAGATTCCCTGATGAATAAGGGATTGCGACATTGTTTCTTCTCCCAATAGCCCTATGAGTTTTATAGTACGGTTGGAAAGATTCCCTGATGAATAAGGGATTGCGACTTATTACAACCTTTGTTCCTACTCTGACTACGGGGCGCATATAGTTGGAAAGATTCCCTGATGAATAAGGGATTGCGACACTTAACTCATCATCATCTCCCTTCTGACACAAGAATAGTGAATGTTGGAAAGATTCCCTGATGAATAAGGGATTGCGACTAGCTTAATTAGACCTGGATCCTCATCAACCACCCGCAATAGTTGGAAAGATTCCCTGATGAATAAGGGATTGCGACTAGACACCCAGGCCCACGATGGGGCCTCTAAAGCTATTGACGAGTTGGAAAGATTCCCTGATGAATAAGGGATTGCGACTGGGGGGGCCACTTTGAAAACGTGATACATCTTCTGCTACTGTTGGAAAGATTCCCTGATGAATAAGGGATTGCGACTGGCCCCTTATGGGGCCACTTTGAAAACGTGATACATCTGTTGGAAAGATTCCCTGATGAATAAGGGATTGCGACAGATCGTCAATTGATGACGCCTGGAGTATTTGCCAGGCAGTTGGAAAGATTCCCTGATGAATAAGGGATTGCGACTTAAACTCTTTCATCGTAAACCTCCCGTTTTTTGTTTTAAGTTGGAAAGATTCCCTGATGAATAAGGGATTGCGACTTTTTGCACCTCCCTTTTTTCAAATTTTTGAACCTGCCAGGTTGGAAAGATTCCCTGATGAATAAGGGATTGCGACAATCTGTTCGGATAATATACGCGAACAGTATCAGTGTAGAGCGTTGGAAAGATTCCCTGATGAATAAGGGATTGCGACATAAAGGGCACTACACTTGCAAGGTTATCCTCACTGAACCAGTTGGAAAGATTCCCTGATGAATAAGGGATTGCGACCATTGCTGCAGGGCTTTAAACCCTTATTCGAAATCATACTCGTTGGAAAGATTCCCTGATGAATAAGGGATTGCGACAGGCCCACGATGGGGCCTCTAAACTCATTAACGATCTCATTGTTGGAAAGATTCCCTGATGAATAAGGGATTGCGACCTAAACTCCCCGTCCTTCAAAAATACTGCAAAAATTGTTTTGTTGGAAAGATTCCCTGATGAATAAGGGATTGCGACAGGGTTGACCTCATCAATACATTGTATTGCAGTGTTGGAAAGATTCCCTGATGAATAAGGGATTGCGACTTTAGACCTCCCAAAAATTTTTTAAATTTCAAAAAACAAAGTTGGAAAGATTCCCTGATGAATAAGGGATTGCGACTGTCTGGGTCCTGGAACCAAGTGATCCACCTGGTTCCAAGTTTAGTTGGAAAGATTCCCTGATGAATAAGGGATTGCGACCCATCAAATGGCAGGCTCAATATTTTCTGGCCGTCCACCATGAGTTGGAAAGATTCCCTGATGAATAAGGGATTGCGACTATACGGGGGTGTAGTCCTCAACCAAATCAATATCACGGGGGGTTGGAAAGATTCCCTGATGAATAAGGGATTGCGACTCTACAAACCACGTGGTCACCCACGTATCCCCTACTCTAATGTTGGAAAGATTCCCTGATGAATAAGGGATTGCGACTATGTCTTAGGCCGTCCTTCCCTTCAAAAACTGCAACCATTTTTTTGGTTGGAAAGATTCCCTGATGAATAAGGGATTGCGACTATACACCCCCCCTCTAAAACGAATAAGATTTTTACCTTCTAGTTGGAAAGATTCCCTGATGAATAAGGGATTGCGACTTACCACTGGCCTGACATACACCAGGCCATCCTTTTTTTCTTTGGTTGGAAAGATTCCCTGATGAATAAGGGATTGCGACCCCCTGTGCTAAAGAGGATCAAGTTTTTTCCTGTACTGCTGGTTGGAAAGATTCCCTGATGAATAAGGGATTGCGACAATAAGGCCGTCCCTTCCCTCAAAGACTGAATACAGCATCAGTTGGAAAGATTCCCTGATGAATAAGGGATTGCGACTTATCAGTGGGACCGTTATTTAAATCAACACGGTACTGTTGGAAAGATTCCCTGATGAATAAGGGATTGCGACTATGGGGCCACTTTGAAATGCTGCCACCTCTTCGCCTACGGTTGGAAAGATTCCCTGATGAATAAGGGATTGCGACTTTAAACCAAGTGGTGACCCACTTGGCTCCCACCCTTACTAGTTGGAAAGATTCCCTGATGAATAAGGGATTGCGACTACAGGCACATTGCCGCCTGTAGTAAACAGAATTTGGTTCTTGTTGGAAAGATTCCCTGATGAATAAGGGATTGCGACGTGGAGCTTTCCTTGCCGCTATACGGCAAAGACAGCACCTCTTGTTGGAAAGATTCCCTGATGAATAAGGGATTGCGACGATCGCGTGGCGTATTTGCCAAACAATCTTGGAGATCGTTGGAAAGATTCCCTGATGAATAAGGGATTGCGACTGACATTTCACACACTCTCCTCTTTTTTTTTTGGTTGGAAAGATTCCCTGATGAATAAGGGATTGCGACTTTTTTTAGACCTCCTTTTCAAATTTTTTGATAACGGTTGGAAAGATTCCCTGATGAATAAGGGATTGCGACTCTTTTAAAAACACTCCAAAAAACTTTGTTTTCACCTCAAGTTGGGTTGGAAAGATTCCCTGATGAATAAGGGATTGCGACA
>NZ_JBAGBW010000028.1 GCF_039822205.1 Thermodesulfobium sp. 4217-1 | reverse complement strand
ATATCAGCATTTGAATAAGACGTAAATTTATTTTTTGCTTCTTGCTTATATTGTGATTGTGAATTTACCCAATTAATTATCTCTCTGTAAGTTCCTATAACTGATGCGCTTTCGCAATTTTTGAAATATTTATGAAAAGAAGTGCGTACCCATTTAGAAAGTTCATCATTCGAATCCTTTAATTCATCATAAACCTTATCTATACCACAAACTTCACCCTCTTCTGCCTTTTTAACTAAGAAATTCCAAAATTCCAAACCAAACTGAAAAGGATAATAAGTCCTATGTGGAGTGATAAAAATATTAGTATCAATTATATACATCAAGTAACTCTAACCATAAGCTTGTGAAACGTAGATGCCTTAAGATTGGTTATTTTATAAGCATCCCTATGAAGAATAACCCCCTCATCTACACCTGCTTTGACAATTTCTAAAAATTTCTTATTAAGGCGCAGTATTTCAGTAGCATAAAAATTGCCACCGACTCCTTTGCTATGTTTTTTTCTTTCAGTTTGCAAATATTTATCATAAAAATTATAAAAATCGTCCTGATTTATCACAGAAATATCCAGCAAACGTCTTATAATAACTAGAGAGCTTACCTTAAAAACTTTTGCAAGATCTTCTACGTCCTGATTCTCTATATTTCGCTTGTTTTTCAACTCTTTTAGTAAGTCTTGCTCTGGCACCAAAAATTCAGCGGCACATTTATTACAAAACTGTTCAATATCATCGTCACAGGCCTGAAATTTTTCAAGATCAAAAGAACCGCTTTTACCGATAATAATATGTATTAATTCATGAACAATAGTAAATATTTTGCCAGATATTGCATCATTGTTATTTATAAAGATAAACGGCGCAACAGGGTCATATAGAACAAAACCTCTAAATTCCTCAACTTGAAGTTGTCTATGCGTATCATTACCCACCACACCATTTACAACAACAAATATGCCTGCTTTTTCCGACCTTACAATCAATTCCTTTAAGGCCTGATTCCAATTAGGAATAGACCTTGCCCAACCATTTTCTAAGCCAAGAATTATTCTTAATTCACCAACAACCAGGTTTTTTGGACTACCAATATTATATTTACCAGCAAAACCAAGCTTTTCATGTCCCCATAATTCAAGAATATCTTTAACCCAATTTTGCTGTTGCTGAACAAATTCAATAGTTTCGATTAAATCAACTGATGGCATCAAAAAAATATCTTTTTTAGTGCGATAATTTGGTATTGGAATTTTTCTTTCAGGCATAGTATCTAAAAAGAAATAACCAAACGGAATATGCAGAGCATCTGCCACTTTGGATAACTGTTTTAGCGTAGGGGAATCTGTCCCATCTATCCATTGCTTTAGCTTTGGAAACCTTGTTAAGGATAGATTGCCCTTATATTCCTCTAAAATTTTTTTATTAAAGTTTTTTACCTTCATAAACTTTATGATAAATCATTTACATCTTCGTTTCAATGCGTCTATACAACAATAACAAAAACTCCTCTACAAAAGCCCCACTACCTTGTGCATCTGAATTGAAAATATCAGTTCACCCAGTAATTTTTCGTCCCTCTCCCTGATAAAGTTTACAATGTCTAAGATCTTTTCTCCCTTTGCATCCAGCGGGCTAATTGCAAATTGAAAAAGGCCGTACATCTTTGAAAGAATCTGAAAGACAAATTCAAGATCCTCTTTAGAGTTATCAACTACCAGCTTCACTATGACCCTGTGCTCTATCCAGTTATCTATAAACTCCTCAAATGAGGGCATCCTGTCAATCACCCCAGAAGATGGCCCCTTGTAGTCCACCACCCAACCACAATCGGACGAGTATCCCTTTGGCAGGGAGATACTCCCGTTGGTTTCCACCTGGACAAAGTGATGCCGCTCTATAAGGCTATCTATCAGTCCAAGAGCTTCACCCTGAATAAGCGGCTCTCCACCAGTAATGAGTACTTTTGGGTTCTTACACCTATCTATAACTTCATCAATTGAAAGCATATATTTAGTCTCAATGCCCTGAGATTCCTTTGTGTCGCACCACCTACACCTCAGGTTGCAACCCTGAAGCCTCACTATAGTGCACCAGGAGCCCTGCGGCATAAAACCTATTTCACCAGATATGCTTTCAAATATAGAATGAATTGCTATCACTATAAGGATATTTCCACATAAGAAGTTTCTGATTCCCAGAGCCTTACAAATTCTAATTTTACGCTTTCGGGCACACAATCTTTTAATTCGTTCAATACCCACTCACAAACCCTCTCAGCAGTAGGATTGTATATGACATCGTTTAAATATTTGTGATCCAGTTTAGAGATTATCCTCTCTTCTACAATATTCTTGAGGATCTTAAAGTCTATCACCATAGAGTTTTCCCCAATAGGTCCAGATACCTCAACCCCCAGTTTATATGTGTGTCCATGAAGGTTAGCGCAATCGCCATTGTAATCTACCAGTTTATGTGCAGCAGAAAAACTAAATTCCTTATAAACCTTTATCCTCATATATTCGCACTTTCCTTTCTCAGAAACAGTTTCGGAGTCAAAAGAAGCTTTACTATTCTTTATATTTTATAACGCTGCTTCTTATATCGACCATTAGCTCATTTGATATTACAGGGCACTTTGCCATCAACATAAAGAATATATTGCTATAGTCGCTTAGCCCCTCGAAATTCCCCTGCCCCTTTGAAATTACTATGTCATGTTCCTCTATATATCTTCTTACCTCATCGCTTCTTCTTGAGGGAGCGCTATTCTTTTCGCCGTTTGAAATCTCTAAGAATCTAATATTAGGAAGCCTGTCAATTCCTACATCGCAAGCATCGCCCAACATTGCATCGTTTATAATCGGCCCACTCTTTACTACAAAGCTAATTTGCTTAAAGGGCCTTTTTCTTGTTCTCAGCATCTCTTCAATAAATATCTTGTCAAAGGCTATTTCTCCAGCATTGTCTGCAAAGTAAAGTAATCTTTCAGAAGCAATTATCCTTTCCTGAAGTATCTTAAAATCATCTATAGCTAGATCTTTATACATCACCTCGTTCACAGTACCTTTGAGATCGAATTCAACTGAAGGGCCAAAATCTATTATGTTTCCTGCAATAGCTAACTTCACCGCTGTGTAAAGCCGATTTTCTAATTTTTCTCTATCTAAAAGTTCCTTTAACTCAGGATACATTTCAAGTGAGATTTTATTGCTGTTTTTCTTAATCTCTTTATATGGGTCTGATAAACCCGATACTTCTCTTATAATGCAGTGAACCTCGTTTGCAAACTCATCGGGGGAAGTCTCCCAATCAGCGTCGCACAGAAAAAGCATTACTTTCTTCAAAATCTTAGCCCTTAAGCTATCGTCCAGATCTTTTGTCGCAAAGAGGGCCTGTTTTTGGAAACAAACTATACAATCAAGACATAATTTCATCTATATAATCGTTCACAATTTTATTATTTTTTTGTTTGATCCTTCCTATGATATCAATAGCCTCATCTGAGTCAATTTGTTTTAGAGCCTTACATATTGCGATAAGCTCCAGCGGATCGCTTGATTTATTTGCTAGATCAGATAGTTTTGACAAGGCTCTTTTTATGCGCTTATCTCCAACCAACTTGATAGATACCATTCTGATGTCAAGAATAGGATGATCAAGGGATAATATTATCTTATCATCATAAGAAATACTACCCCTCAAATCAGCCTTGCAATAAGGACAGGCCTTGAAATCTTCAGATAACTCTGCTTTACAAAAAGGACAGAAATATTTAATAATTTCCCTCTAAAAAATTTCAAACATAAAATTTAGTCTCTTCTGTTCCCCATTACATTTAGTAGCATAAGAAATAGGTTTATGAAATCCAGATACAGAGTGAGAGCGCCCAAAACTGTTTCCTTTCTTTCATCAAATGCGCCTGCTAGATATATCTTCTTTAGCTTTTGCATGTCATAAGCAGTAAGGCCCAGGAACACAATCACGCCTACCACAGATAAAAGAAGCATTAGAGCGCTACTGTGCAAGAAAATATTTACTACAAAGCCTACTATTATTGCAATAAGACCTGCCATCATAAATGTCCCCATCTTAGTCAGGTCTGCCTTTGTGGTGTATCCCATTAAAGCCATTACGCCAAAAGATATAGCGGTAACGAGAAATGTGGACGCTATAGAATCAGATGTATAAGCTACGAATAGCGTAGAAAAAGTTACTCCTGTCAGGGCAGAATATAATATAAAAATAAACTCTGCGACCTCAGCAGGTAGCTTTGTAATAGCAGCAGATAGGGTTATAACTGCAATAAATTGCAGGCCGATTATCCCATAAAACAAGATAGGATTGCCCAAAATAAGCTGCAAAATTGAAACATTAGACGCTATTGCGTAAGAAATCACTCCAGTGAACAGGAGCCCAAGAAACATCCACGTGAAGACTCCCCTAAAAAAGCCAGATACGTCAGTAGCGGCTGTAGTTCCAGTTAACTCATCATTATATGACCTATACACTCTTATCACTCCTTTTAAAATATTTATTATTGTAAGCTTATTTTACATTAAAAGGATTAAATTTCCAATAAAAAAGGCATTGACCGCACATAAGATCAATGCCCCTATAGCTTGAGAAAGTTTACTTTTCTTCTTTTAGCCTCTTTACTTCTTCCTTTAGGCTATTTATCTCTTTTATAAGATCTTCGTTTGAAGTACTATTGCTAAGCACAGAGCACCTGCTCATTCCCTGCTTCAAGAAATAAAAAACCGCAAAGACTACTACAGCAAGGAACAATAAAGGAAAAATCATCCCAAACATAGGCATTCCATAAAAGCCGTGACCATAAAATCCTGGACCGCTACACCACATATACGTCACCTCCATTGTTTACATTATACAATAGTTGACAATAAAAGTAAACTTTCATGTGCGCAACCGACTTTATAAAAAATTCTTTTAAGTTATAATATCTTTATGCTTGATACTTATCTTGGATTGTTTGCTGGGCTACTTACCACGAGCTCTCTTGTGCCTCAGGTAATAAAGGCATGGAAGACGCGCTCAACAAAGGATATATCCCTCGTAATGCTTCTTATGATGTGGATAGGAGTCTTTTGCTGGGTTATATATGGCTTTTATATATTTCAAATGCCTATAGTGTTCTGGAATTTCATAAGCTTTATCTTGCTCTCAATACTGCTATATTTTAAAAGAACATCAAAAAATTCCTGTTAACTATTGCCCTTTTCGCAACCTATCAGGGCGCTTACCAGACCATTTATATTGTACTCTGCTGCCTGAGCTACCACATTGAATCCCAAACCCCTTGCTTTCTCTGAGGTAATCGGCCCAATAGATACGACTTTAGCAACTTTTAGCACCAGATCCCTGTGTTCTCCTAAGGATTCATAGAAATACTCAGCTGTCTTAGAGCTCGCGAAGGTCAAGAAAACTTCTTTCCCATCCTGAAAAGCCATTTCGATATCCTGCTTTGAAATTTGCTCAGGCTGTACCGAATATATGTGAAAGTCATCCACCACATAGCCCTTCTCCAGTAAGCCTCTTACCAGTTCATCTCTACCCTCTTTAGCCCTCGGTATCAGAATCTTCTTGGCTTCATTAGTTTTCTCAAAACTGTCTAACAAGCTTTCTGCCACAAACTTTTCAGGCAAGATATCTGCCACCACGCCATATTTTAAAAGCTCATCGCTTGTGCCATCGCCAATCACAGCAATTTTTGATTTTATACATCTGCTATCATATCCAGCCTTAAACAAGTTCTCAAAGAAGATTTTTACTCCTGTTGACGAGCTAAAAACTATATATTCATATTCGCACAAATTCTCAAAAACAAATTTAAATTCTTTTTGATCTGCTATCTGGACGCACTTTATTACCGGTATCTCAAAAACCTCTGCGCCATTTTCCTTTAGTCTCTCGCTTAAGAGGCTCGCCTTCATCCTGGATCTGGTTACCACAACCCTTTTGCCAAACAAGGGCTTTTTCTCAAACCACATCAGATCCTCTCTCAGGCTCACCACATTGCCTACTACAAACAAGGCCGGAGGCTTGACTGAGTTTTCTTCAGCAAGGCTTACTATATTTGATAGATTCCCCACTACCACCTTCTGAGTGGGAAGGGTTCCGTTTTGAATGAGCGCGCACGGGATTTCTTTATCTTTCCTAACAGCAATTATCTTTTCTACTATCTTATCAAGCCTTTCTACCCCCATAAAGAAGACAAGGGTATCTGCCCCAAGAGAGCCCTCCCAATCAATGGTAGAGTCTTCTTTCGTGGGGTCCTCGTGCCCGGTAAATATAGCATAAGATGAAGCTACCTTTCTGTGGGTAACAGGTATTCCTGCATAAAGAGGCACCGCTAAAGCTGCGCTAATCCCAGGAACCAATTCAAACTCTATATCCCTTTCTTTAAGGTAAAGAGCCTCCTCTCCGCCCCTACCAAACAAAAATGGATCTCCGCCCTTTAGTCTAACTACCAGTTTATCTTCAGACGCCCTATCAGCAAGCAATTTATTTATATCGTCTTGCTTCATTGCGTGTTTACTTGATTCTTTTCCCACATAGATTTGCTCGCAATTTTCTGGAACCATTGCCAAAAGCTCTTTTGGGATAAGCCTATCAAAGACCAGAACTTGAGCCTTTTTCAGGATATTCATTCCGAATATAGTAAAGAGCCCTTCATTTCCAGGACCAGAACCTACCAAATAAACTTTGCCCATATTTTTACACTCCTTAAAAATTGAAATTTACTTCTTGCCCTGCCAGGGTCTTAAGAGATTATTTTCAAACCCTATTCTGTTTAACGTCTTTGCCACTACAAAATCCACCAAATCATCTATCGTCTTTGGGCTATTATAAAAACCAGGACAGGCAGGCAAGATAATACCGCCAGCCATAGCGACCTTTCTCATGTTCTCAATGTGAATCAAATTTAGAGGCGTCTCTCTAAATACCAAAACCAATTTTATGCCCTCTTTAAGAGCTACATCGCAAACCCGCTCCAAAAGATTCGAAGATAATCCATTTGCCACGCTCGAAAGAGTAGCAGCAGAACAGGGACAGACAACTACTGCATCCAGGTTCTGAGAGCCAGACGCATATTCGCAACTAAAATCGCCTTGGTCATAGAAGCTAACGCCCTGATATCTTTCTTTTATCGATTCTATGTCGATTACTTCTTCATCTTTGAGAACCAGAGCTGCTGCATTAGTATATACCACACACAGATCTGAGTCTTTTTTTAAAACATCGATCATCCTGAGGGCATATTTCATACCGCTTGCGCCAGTAATACCAAGTACAATTTTTTTCAAATTATCCACCTAATTATTTTATTAATACCGAAACAATTACAAAAGAGGCATATATGAAAGAGCATATTGCGTTTACGTTAAAAAAGGCCATATTTATCTTTGAGAGATCGTTTGGCTTTACCAATGAATGCTCATATAGCAAAAGAAACGCAAATATAACCAACCCTGCAAAATAAACCGGGCTAATATTAGCTAAAACCCCTATGGGAATCAAAAACAATATTGTAAGCGCGTGAAAAAACCTTGCTATGTATAAAGAATTTTTTTCCCCTATGGCTACAGGTATAGAGTGAAGGCCTTGCTTTATATCATATTTTAGATCTTGAAGAGAATATAAGACGTCAAAGCCCGCAAGCCAGAATACAACCGCAAGCATCATAAAAAATGGCACTAAACCAAAATCGTTTCTCAGGGCTATCCATGCACCAGCAGGAGCAAGGCTAAGAGCAATGCCCAAAACAATGTGGCTTAGCGCAGTAAATCTTTTCGTATAAGAATAGAAAAAAACTATAAATAGTGCCACAGGCGACAGCATAAATGTCAAGCTGCCCAGAAAATAAGAAGTTAAGATGAACATCACCGAACAAAAGCTTACAAAGAAAAACATATCTTTTCTTTTTACCACGCCTTTCGGGATAGATCTTTTTGCAGTTCTTGGATTGAATCTGTCAATATTTGCATCAGCAAATCGGTTAAATGACATAGCAGCCGCCCTTGCAAATAAAAGAGCTACTATGATAAGAATTAATTTTTCTAAATCTGGGAAGCCATTTGACGCTATAAAAGCAGAGGCCAACAAAAAAGGCAATGAAAACACAGTATGTTCAACTCGTATATCATCAAAGATGTTTGATAACTTCAATACAATCTGATTTCTTATCTTGTCTTACTCCCTTCAGTCAAAATTAAAAGCCATATTCTTGCCAGCGTTTGCTTACCATATTCCGAATATCTTCGCCCATCACAATATCAGGCGGAAATTCCCTTATAAGGCCCTCTTCTTTCATCTTCTTCGTGGCGTCAATCCCCATCTTAGAGCCAAATCTTGGGTATGGCGCTGCATGATCGAGAACATCCACAGGACCTTTTACTATCTCAATGTCTCTTTCTGGGTCTACGTTATTTAAAGCCTTCCATCTCACATAAGACATGTCGTGAACGTTTACATCCTCGTCAACCACCACTATGAACTTCGTAAAGCTCATCTGTCCGAGCCCCCATAGGGCATGCATAACCTTTCTTGCATGTCCTGGATATTGTTTTTTAATTGATACTATAGCTAAATTGTGAAATACCCCCTCAATCGGCAGGTTTAGATCTACTATTTCGGGGAAAGTCATCTTTAGCATTGGGAGAAATATTCTCTCAGTAGCCTTGCCAAGATAGGCATCCTCCATAGGAGGTCTTCCCACAATGGTGGCTACGTAAACAGGATTTTTTCTATGGGTGATACACTCAACGTGAAATACCGGAAAATCATCCTCCAGCGAATAAAATCCCGTATGATCTCCAAATGGCCCTTCTCGTCTAAGCTCTCCCTTGACGACATAACCTTCTAATACAAATTCAGCCTGTGCGGGCACAAGTATATCAGAATTTAAAGCCTTAACCATCTCTACTCCAGATCCTCTTAAAAAGCCCGCAAACACAAACTCATCCACGTTTGGCGGAAGCGGCGCAGTAGCAGAGTAAATGGTAGCAGGGTCAGCTCCAATAGCTACAGCCACGTTCATTCTCTCTCCCGGTTTCAACTTCGAGAAGTGCCTTGCTCCATCCTTGTGATGATGCCAATGCATACCCGTAGTATTTCTATCAAAGACCTGCATCCTATACATCCCGAGATTTCTCTCTTTTGATTCGGGATCCTGTGTCATAACCAGGGGCAGGGTAATGAATGGACCACCGTCAAGAGGCCAGCAGTGAAGCACTGGCAGATCGTTTAAGTTTACCTGATCTCCCCTCAAGATTACCTCTTGGCACGGCGCTTTATTGACAATTTTTGGTTTTATATTCATAAGGCCTACTATATTTGGCAGTGATCTTACCGTATCCCAAAAACCAATCTTCTTGGTTGGCAATTTTAACAATTCGTCAATTTTTTTGGCGATATCATCTGGATTGCCTATAGCCCTTACTACCCTGTCCCAAGTGCCAAAGACATTGATAGCCAAAGGAAATTTCGAGTCTTTTACATTTTCAAAATATAGGGCTGGCCCGCCAACTTTTACGAATCTATCAGCAATCTCTGTTATCTCAAGGTATCTGTCAACCTCTACTCTGATTCTTTTTAACTCATTTCTTTTCTCCAAAAAAGCTATATACTCACCCAGAGATGAAAAAGCGCTTATTATAATCACTCCTTAAAAAAATATCTAACAATATTGCAGCAAAATTCTTGCTGCCAATATTTATTTAGACAATATTATTTTTTACTTAATTTATATAGTCTACTTTACCAATGTAACAGGAACAGTAGCATTTTTTAAAATAGAGTAAGCTACACTTCCAATCAAACCTGACAAAGGATTTAGACCCTTGTTTCCAACTATGATTCTTTCGATATCATTTTCTTCTACATATTTCAAGATCTCCTTTGCAGGATCGCCTCCCGAGATCATTATAGCCTTTACCTTAACTCCTGCATCATCAAAAACTTTTTTAGCTTCATCCAATTTTTTAGAAAAAGCTATGTCACAGGCTTCATTGATCTTCTCAGGATCTACGAAAACATCATCGCTCACAAAAGTCCAGTCGTACCCACAAGACACTGTTATCAATACAACTTCTATTGCGTGGTGCTCTTTTGCCATATTTAAAGCAAATTCTACAGCCTTTATAGAAGGCTTGGATCCATCCACAGCAACTAAGATTTTCATATTCTTACCTCCTTAAATTTAAATTCGAGCCAGGTCCATGAGAAGTCTTGGATCAGGGTTAACGCACAGATATGGAGCCTCAGTAACATCATCATAACAAAGATCTAACACGTGATCAATTTGACCAAAATATTTGTCAGTAAGAAACTCTACGTATACTCTTAAATCTTCGTCCCACAAAATCATATCATGAGTAAACTTATTTATCTGATCGGGTGTTACGATTCTTGCCTGCAAACTGCTAGGCTCTGGATCAGTTCAGGAACCGCAATATTTTATTGGCGCGCTTATGATAACATACGCAGTCCCTTTGGTTCTGCTCTGAATAAATTTTCTTGCTTCATTTGTAACTCTTATTTTCATAGCTGCATCTCCCCATATTCAAAACTAAAATAATTTAACTTTAGCAATCAACTTTCCCCTCACAGCTAATGCGATTAAGATTAAGGTTTCATGTGTTTAACGTTCTTGCCTCTTACGATATATAGAACGTCTTCGGCAATGTTCGTGGCGTGGTCCCCCAATCTCTCAAAATGCCTGGTAATAAATAACCAATCGATAATTCTTTCGCAATTGAACCTTCTTTCAGAAATCTCTTTGTTCAAATATTTAAGAATATTGTGATAGTCCTCATCTACCGCATCGTCATCTTCTATCACGCTAAGAGCTATATCCTCGCTTCTTTCCACCAATGAAGTAATGGCGTTCCTAACCATAACCTTTACTTTCTTCGCCATATCAGGAATCTTTTGCATAAAGATCTCAATTGGTGGATCCTTCAAAAGATTCATGGTTGAAACTGCGATGCTCTTTGTCTCATCAGACATTCTTTCGAGATCTACTATTATCCTCATAATCATAACTATATATCTAAGATCCTTTGCTACTGGCTGATAGAGCGCTAACATGGTCATACACTGCTCTTCTATATCGATCTCAAGCTCATCTGTCATTTTTTCACTTTCAATGACCTCTTGGGCAATTCTGGAATCTCTTTCCAAGATAGAGAGAATAACCAAGTCAATAGACCTCTCTACAAGAGTAGTCATCTCAAATAATTTTTTCGTTAATTCCCTGATCTCTATATCAAAGTGTCTTTCCAAAGATACACCTCACTTTCTTATCCAAATCTTCCTGTTATATAGTCTTCCGTAAGCTTTTCCTTTGGCACTTTAAATATTTGTTCCGTTACACCATATTCTATCAAATTACCAAGATACATAAATGAAGTAAAATCAGAAATTCTTGCTGCCTGCTGCATATTATGAGTAACTATGACTATTACTATTTCATTTTTTAGAGCAATAATTAACTCTTCGATTTTAGAGGTAGAAATAGGATCGAGTGCCGACGTAGGCTCATCCATCAAAACGATTTCAGGATCGTTTGCCAGAGCCCTTGCAATACAAAGCCTCTGTTGCTGCCCGCCAGACAAATTGGTAGGCAAATCTCTTAATCTATCTTTTGACTCCTCCCACAGAGCAACCCTTCTTAAATTTTTCTCACATAATTCTTCTTTTTGCTTTTTTGAGAGTCTTTTGCCGCTCATCAAAAAACCTGCAAGAACGTTATCCTGTATAGACATAAAAGGAAATGGATTAGGCCTTTGGAATACCATCCCAACCTTTCTCCTCACTTTATATAGATCCATCTTAAAAATATCTTCATTATCTAAGAGAATCCGCCCTTTGATTGAAGCATTTCTATCCAGCTCATGCATTCTATTTAAACATCTCAAGAGAGTAGTCTTACCACATCCAGATGGACCTATTATAGAAGTAACAGCTTTGTCATAAACGTCCAGATTGATGCTTTTAAGAACTTCGTTTTTCCCGAAAAAGGCATGAACGTCTTGCAACTTCATTTTTATCATATTTTGCCCACCTATTCTCCAAGCCTTCTATAACGACCTAAAATTATACTTAAAACTGTAACAAATATTATTAGAACCAACGCGCCTGCCCAAGCTAGCCGATGCCATTCGTCATAAGGGGAAATAGCATATATAAATATCTGTAAAGGCATAGCAGCCATTGGCCTTCCAGGATTTAGCTCTAAAAAGCTATTTCCAAATGCGGTAAAAAGAAGCGGCGCTGTCTCTCCTGCTATCCTTGCAAGCGTCAAAAGAGAGATTGCAAGGAGTGGAAACTTTGCAAATCTAAGTATCACATAAAATATAACCCTTGCCTTAGAGAGGCCCAAAGAATATGCAGCCTCTACCAGTAGAGACGGGGTCATCTTGAAAATCTGTTCGCTGGCAAGCACCATATACGGTATTCCCACCAAAGCAAGGGCTATAGAACCTGCAAAACCAGAAAAGTGACCCATCGACCTCACAACCATATAATAAACACATATTCCACAGACAATTGTCGGTGTCCCTTGCAAAAGTGACATAGATTCTTTTAATATTTTTGAAAGCAGGGTTTCGGGATAAACGTGCAAAAATAGTCCTCCAAGAACAGAAAAAGAGATGATTATTATCATTGCGATAGAATCTATAAGTAGCGATCCCACGATAGCCTGTTTGAATCCGCCCGAGTTTGAGCCCACAGGCCTAGCTGTTTCAACAAAAAAGTTGAGATTTATAGATCCAATTCCGTCTTTTATAAGTTGAAACAGTATAAAGGCGAGAATGATGGATACTGACAGGGCCACAGCCATAGTAAAAGCCTGAAATAATCTATCAGTTAATACTCTCATCTAAATCTCCTGTATAACATTCTCAGTATAAACTTAGCGCATACATTGGTTACAAAAACGAGCGCAAAGAGGATAAGACCCAGCTCAAAAAGCACAGACAGGTAGGTTTTAGAAAATGCCTCCGAAAACTCATTAGCAATTATACTTGTCAGGGTTGCGGTAGGAGAGAAGATCGAATCAGGGAAAAGAGGTCTGTTTCCAATGAGCATAGCAGTAGCCATAGTCTCTTCCATACCCCTTGCAAGGGAGAGAAAGACGACAGCCACTATTCCCTGTCCTATAAAGGGCAATATTAAATTTGTTACTATCTCGTATTTTGTAGTGCCCAGGCTAAAACCCGCTTCAAGTAAATTTCTAGGAACCAAGATTATCAGCTCCTTAATCAAGACAGTCTGAATAGGGACGAGCATTAAGGTCAAGATCAAAATCGTAGTCAAAAGACCAAATGGAGAGGGATTACCGTTCAAAAATGGTATAAATCCAAACAAAGCCTTTATTACTGTTTCAATCGTACCAATGTGGGGAGCCACATAAAAAATAGCCCACAGGCCTAAAACCACTGAAGGTATAGATGCAAGCGCATCAATTACCGTAGAAAAAAAAGATGAAATTTTCCCTCTTGAGTAAAACGAGAGAAAAAGAGCAATGGGAGTTGAAATCATCAAACCAAGAACTGTACTGATCACGCCGACTATAACTGTCACAAGTAAGGGTGCTATCACGCCAAACTTGTCGCTCACAGGATCCCAGTTGTTCGTAGTGAATACGCTAAAGCCCAATTTCGAGATTGCAGGCAAGGAATTTATAAACAATATTATAAAAATCAGAACTGGCAACAAAATCAGAAATATAGCTACAAGTTTTAATAATATGTCAAATAATGAAAGGTTAGCTAAGTCAACAGAGCGAAAACTAAGTATATTTTGAGCCTTTTTAAACATTAAGCGTTTTCACTCCTTAAGATAGGGATAAAGTATATCTTAAAATTATCATAACAATGTTAATTTTATGTTAAAAAGAAAAATAGTGAACATTATTAATGCTTTTTTTATCAAATCATTTTCTAAATATCATTTAAATCCTCTTCAGAAAAATATTCTGCATCCTCATTAATAGAGTAGCCAGAAATACTCCCAGCTCTGACCTCAACATCGGTATCATGTACTCTTAATATATCTAACTTCTCAATAAGCGCTCTAATATAAGTTCTGATTGTGGTATCAGAGGGAAAATTGCCTATAAATTCTTTCATATCAAAATAAAAACTCTTATTAAAAGCTCTTTCATAAATGTCCTTTATCTTTAGCAAAAGCTCCAATAAAACATTTAATTCCACAGGCTTAATAATAGGACAAATTTCTTTATCAATTGCAAAATTAAAAAAATTATTAATTATATTTACAGCTTCTTTTTTATATTTCTCTTTTGCAAGGTCAGGCATTAAGTCTTTATCATTTCTCTTCAGATGTGAAGAAAACCACAAATCACTTTGCAAGCTCTGGGCAGCAGCGCATATTACATATATTGGACAATTTAGATCATCAGACCAGTTTAGCAGTTTATTAAGATTTAAATATGTGTCCAATCTTGCGTTTTTTGAAAGTCTGGATACAAGTTCCAATTCATCAATCAAAATAATCCAGCCGTCAAAACCCAAAAAGGTTAATATATCAGAGAAATAATCAAAAAAACTATTCGAATCTTCCTTGAAACTAAAATTCCTCTCAAACTTTTCCATTGGCACTTTGTGGATTGATTTGTGAATTTTTTTTAACTCATTTAAAAAAGGCCTTCCTCCAACTAAAAAGTTGTAAATAATTTCTTGCTCTTCACCGCTTGCTGCCAAGTAGTCTTCAAAGATATATGAGAAGAATGGATGACTATACCTATTAGGTTTAGCAATCTGGCTATCTGAAAATTCTTCCCTTTTCTTTTGGTTTAGATATCTCTGAATACCCATAATAACAGAATCTGGAGTTCTAACACGAGAAGCAAGATAATAATATAGCTTTGAAAAATTGTTACAAGTAACGTTTCTACTCAAAGATATCTTGCTAACTGCCATATTTAAACTTAGAGCCTTATGTTCTATTGATGTTAACAGATGAGACTTGCCATCTCCATATGGTCCCCATATTATCCTTCCTTTGACAATTGACTTATTTTTTAAAGAGTTTAGATCTTTTTCAACTAATTTCATCAATTCAGGTCTTAAATCGGGCAGATTTCTTGTTGAACGCATTGTGGGGATACCGGATCTTAAAGATTCTATAATTGCAATGGCCTCAAGCTGATTTTCTGTATAGTTAATCATCATCCTCACCCCCTTCCATAAAGTTTGAGGTCTCAATAATTGCAGATCTTATATTTTTACTCTCGGATTCAAAAAAATTAGACATTTTAAAGTCAAACCTGTAGCCACTTTCTTCAAAAATGCTTCTCAAATTATAATTTATTTCTTTAAAAAAAGATTCGTCTTTATTGCACAACCACTGATCAAAATCTATAATATCTGCATAAGGGTTAAAGAGTTCTTTTTGAATTATTCCTGTTTGAATTCTCATTTGAAGGGCTTCATAGCTTTTAAAACCCCTTTTTTCATCATCTAATAGCTCATTTCTCCCAGCAAAAAATATTATAAAATTAGATATATGCTCAGTTTCGTCTATAAATTGTCTTATCATTTCAAACAAATCGTTTAAATTGCCTCTCGTATAATTTAATGTTTTGGATGCATCATTTTTATATAGTACAGATTCAAGATCGTCAATTGCGACAAAAAGGCCCTTTATGCCTACGAAATCCAAAAGTTTTATAAGGCAGTTAAGCCACAACCTTGCATTATGCCTTTGTAGTTTATCAAAAATGCCAACCTGATTCTTCTCCTGCCTGGTGAGAGAAATCCCGCTTAACCATTTCAAAAGAATGTCGATAACTTCATTGTTATCATCTACCATCCTTGCGTGACAAGCTTGAAAACAAAAAGTAACAAAGCTGGGCAAAACATCTAATTTCTTTATAATAGATCCCAGAGATCTTCTAATCTCTTTTTTTGCATCGCTAGCAGGAATGCCTTTTTCGTATTCAAGCATTATTGGCAGAAATAGAACATCGCCATCATAATCGTTATAGCCAATGTCAGAAGCGACTCTCTTGCAAAGTCCAGCAACAATTCTTTCTTTGTTAACTTGATTACAAATTTCTTTATATAACGAAGCCATATCGCTTATTTTTATATCTAAATCTTTAATTGATAGATGACATACTTCATATCCCATATCTTTCGCATATTTCCCAAGCAATCGAAGAGCGTGTGTCTTACCACAGCCTTCAGAACCAATTAGAAACTTTACTTTGCTGCCATACCCCTTCCCCACAAAGTTATAAAGATAATAATCCTTAAACTCATCTATCCAATCTCTTTGGCCAATAAACATCCTACACATAAGCTCATCGTCTGAAGGAACCTGCCCACTCTTTAATAATCTAAAATCCTCCCCAGAAATATGCATTGCTTAATCCTCCAACTTGTGAACTATTAGAGTGCTCAGCCTACTCTCGTTACCATTAGAATCTACCACAAGAAGTGTGTTTGCAACATCCCTTGACGTCCCAAAATTAAATTGAAATTTATCAAATTTAATTTCGAACTGGTCTTTTAGCCTTGAGATATCAAATATAAAATTAGCTTTTGAATATTCTTGTCTATATGCAGAGCTAATTGTAATAAGTTCGTAGATCTTTGAAAGTGATACTGCATTCCCCCATTTCACATCGCTGTTTTGATATGTTAGTTTATTAAGAATCTTATATGCCTCCAGAAGATCCTTGCAAAATTTATCCCTGTTAAAAGGTCTTTTAGTAATTGTTGAATATTTTTTCTTTAAAAGGTCTAATAATTTATCTGGCTTATAGTCAAATATTTTATTTGCTTTCCTGCCAAATATTATGTTGTTTCCCTGATTAAGATCAATCTTTAGCCTTATAGGCCCAAGCTCATAAGTTGGATATGAAAGCTTTATTCCTGGTTCATCCTTAAGCTTTGAATCTAAGTCCAGTGGATATTGTTCGCTCTTAATATAGCCCTCAACATCAGAAGCATAACTTCTCAGGTCTTCTTCTATCAAAGAAAATTCCTCACCAATTGTCTTAGTCTCTTTTGATAAATTATCTAAATATTTTTTGTGGTCCTTAATATTCATATTTTTAAATGAGTTTTTTAGACCAGCAAGGCTTGAAGCTATCTTCTTGTTTAACTTTTCCACAGACTCTATCTTCTTCAAAAACTGGTTAAATTCGTTGTTCTCCAAATTAAAACCCCCTTAGTATTTAAATAATAATATTATAAATAATATTATACAAAAAGCAAAAACTATAAAAAACCCTAAGCAGCTAACTTAACTGCTTAGGAAAATTATTGTCAAAATTCATTACAAATCAAATATTATCTACAACAAATTTTCAAGTCCTACCACAAATCCATTCAACCCCTGCACCTTTCTGGTAGCAAGCAATACCCCTGGCATAAAGGATTCTCTTGACAAAGAGTCATGTCTAATTGTCAAAATTTCACCCACACCGCCAAAAAGAACCTCTTGATGTGCCACAAAGCCAGGCAATCTTACAGAATGAATCCTAATGCCATTCACCTCTCCACCAAGAGCTGACTTTATCTTCTCTTCGCCCTGAACAGTGTCTTTGTTAAATACCTTTGAGCCATTCGACATCAGATAAGCAGTTCTTAGCGCAGTGCCTGAAGGGGCATCAGCTTTTTGGTTGTGATGAAGCTCTATTATCTCAGCATGATCGAGATACTGAGCTGCCTTCTTTGCAAACTCCATCATCAAAACAGCTCCCAAAGAAAAGTTAGGTGCAAGGAAAAAACCTACTTTTAGATCGTCAGCCATCTTGCCTAAGCGATCCAGATCCTTGCCGTCTATCCCCGTAGTCCCCACCACTACATTTCTTCTGTCCTCAAGAGTTTTTTCAATGGTATGAGGAGCGACGTTTCCCCTTGTAAAGTCTATTAATACGTCAAACTGAACATTTATTAAAAGCTCCTCTACGGTTGGACTAATAGCTGTAGAATCTTCAATCTTAAAAAGGTCTTTAAGCGTCTTACCCGCTACAAATGGGTCAACTCCACCTACCAATTTCATATCTGGCTGCTTCAAGACAGTTTCAGAAACCATTCTTCCCATCTTGCCACCGATACCCGATACCACTACCCTAATCATCTCTATCTCCTCCATAAATAAATATAAATTAATTGCGAATTCATAATATTAATAAAAAGCCCATTCTTATATAAATTTAGAGAATTAAATTCTCAGGCTTAGTCAAAAAGCCTTTTAATTTCCTCAAAAAATTCAAGAAATCGGATAAATTTCCTCCAAAGTTAGAGCTAAAAAATAAGCTGCACTCTTCTTTAGAGTCATCATCAAAATTTTCAGGAATATCGTAAGCACAGGTAAGAATTGCGCTATTTTTCTTAGAGAAAGTAATTTGTATGTTCTCCAAAGACATATCTTCACAGTAAATTACGTTAAAATTCTCACTTGTCGAAAAATCAATATTTTTTCTCTTTCTATTGAAAAATTCGTCTAAAGAGCTCAAACCAGCCAATTCGATTTTCTTTAACAGATCTTCAGAATAAGAATTCACATTTTCTAAACCATTCTCGCTTAACTTATAAAAATTAACTGGATATTTTCTACCTAAAAATGGATATTTTGAATAAGCTTTTGATATACAAAAAAACAAATAACTTGAAAAATCAATAGAATTATCGAAAACAAAATACAAAGATTTAGAGATATCGACTTTGCACCTGAAGTTCAAAGAATCTTTAACAGCTATGAGTGGCTGGTCTTCTTTGACAAAGTTTACTTGCAAGTCGTCCCCTTCAGTCTCTCCATCAGTGGCTACCACATCTGGCAAGGAAGACTCTTTGAGCGGATCATCTTCTAGAACTTCAGCAACTTGTTGGCCAACATCTATAAAGCTATTTTCTGCCGCAATATTAATAAGCCTTCCAGAAAAAGCTGACTTTATAACGCTTGTAACCCTTTGATTTTCTATCAACGCAATCTCTTCACCAGCTTTTACTTCATCTTTTTCATTCTTTAACCATTTTACCAATCTGTTTCTTATACTATCCTTGTTTACCTCGGGCATCAAAATTTGCATATTTATCTCCTAAAAAAAATTATCTACATACTTATATATAAATATCCCGCTCTATAAAGCTTTACAAGTTCTATCAAACCAGCTTCTATCACGTCTAAGAATGGATATTCGCCAAACTTTACCTCTCCATCATTCGGCAGAACCAGCTTAAATTTCACGCCGTCAGAGTAAAGCTTTTCCATCCTCCTTAACAAATCGTCTGGTATTTTATGTTTATAAAATAAGTCAATCCCCTCAAAGGTAAAAATAAATATCACTGAAATAGAGCCTTCACTCACCTTTTGATAAAGTCTCTCCACTTGATCAATCGCTACTCCAAGCCTATATGTATCACAACTCTTTACATGTAAAGCAATCTGATAAAGCATAAAAGCCCCCTTTAATGAAGTTGATAAAGATAATATCAAAAACTAATATTAACTTATGATTTTAGCACATTTGACTTGAAATATTACTTAACCCATCTTCGTCAAAAACCTCCTAAATTTAGCTAAAATACCGTACCCCTAAAAACCCAAACA
>NZ_JBAGBW010000027.1 GCF_039822205.1 Thermodesulfobium sp. 4217-1 | reverse complement strand
TTTTTTGCAATTTGATCATTTCTATAAAGTTTATATCGACCATTTTCAGTTTGTTCTATTTTAAACCTATCATCACTGAAAAAGTTATTTAAATACTCATTTAACTTCTTTGCACCAATAGCTGAGGCTTTAATTTTTTGCTCTATCTCCTTAATCTCTTCAGTAATATTATTAATTTCCTGCTCTAAATTTTTGATTTTCTCATCTAATTGAGTAATCTCATTTTTTAACTCAAAATACTTTTCATCTTGAATAAACTTTGCACAGTAATGCAATTTTATTTTTTCTTTTGCATCTTCTTTTTCCTTTGCTAAAGAATTTACCTTATTATTCTGTTGCTCAATAATTTTTTTAATTTCTGCAAATAAATTAATTATTTCCTTTTCTATGTCTTCATTAATAGACTGATCAATAGTGATTGTTTCAAAAGGTTTTCCTTTTTTTCTCTTTAATTCTTTTATTAAACTTTCAACAGTATTAATGTACTGTATTTTTATCTCATTAAAACGATTCAGCAAGTCTTCATAATCTTGTTGGAACTCATTATAAAGTCTTGCTTTATCTGGAAACGAAATTTGGTTTATATATTCAATATGATGATTTAATTCAGCTTCTTTTTCATCAATCTCTTTCATCAACAGATTGAATTCTTCGGAAAAATGCTTGTTTAGTTCATCCAAACGCTCTTTTGTTAAAGAATTTCCACAAAATTGACAAGTGTCTTCATTTTTATGTAGATCGATGCCTTCTTTTACCCATTCACTTAGACGGGTATTTTGATTTAGTTTTTCAATAATTTTTTGGGCAGTTACTTTGTTATTAAGGATTTTTTTTATATCATTAATATATTGACCAAGCTTAAAATCTAATGAGATCATTGAAAGACTAATTACATCTGACTTTTGGCTGACAATCACATCTCTCAAATTCTCTAATTTATTATCATATAAAATTTTTTCTGAAAAATTTTCCTTAATCTGCTCTATTTTTTTTTCTAATGCATTTCTGTCAAATTCTTTTGAATTTGTGATTGATAAAATACTGCGTATTTCTGATGCTTTTGCGGTTAGTTTATTTTGAAGGTCTCTTTCTTTTTGATTTTTTTCATTTTCATAATTGCTCTTGTCTTCTTTTTTTACCTCCTCTTCTTTCTGTTTTTGTTTTAGTTGTTTATCAAGTTCTTTTGACTCCTCTCCTAAAATGAGAACTGGATCTATTCCAGCATTTTCATTATTCCACTCAAAGTTATCTTCAATAAAGTCTTCATTGAAAACTCGTATAGGATAATTGTTATCAATATTTTTATCAGTCAGCTTTTGATTATTTTCTAATTCAAGAGAAAATGTTGAGTTTTGATAATCCTTATGAAGTTGTCTTTTTTCAATACTTCTGAATATTCTTGATAAAGTAGTTTTACCAGAATAATTCCAGCCATAAAAGAAATTATAATTTTCAAACTGGGATAGATTTTCGTCCCAATCAAATTCAGTAAATTGTCCAAAACTTCTAATTGAATTTATTTTCTTCACTTCCATATTTCATCTCCCTCCCTCTATTATTCTTATTTCTTCATTTGTTAAATCATAAAGTTTATACACAATCTCATCGATTTCTCTTTCCCACTCACTCGTATCCGCCTGAGGGGTTTGTTTTTTGGCGGCAAGTATTTTATCCACCAGCGACTCGATGCGTTTTACCAAAGCCTCGTTGGGAGGGGTGATGGGGGGAAGAGGCATAACTTCAACATATTGATTTGACAATCTAAAACCTGTAAATCCATACTGGTGAACTATCATTTTTACATATTCATAAATTACTTTTGAATTCAGCAAAGCCATTACATATTTCAATTTATTACCTGTGAAAAATGCCATACTATCAAGAATAAAAACATTTGGCTCAACTAAACAGAAAGTTGGCTCTTGTGTAATTCTTTGCCACACCACCTTTTCCTTCTCAAACTCGGAAATGTGAGCGGCAGAGTCCACTTGTAATTCGTACCATTTATATGGGACGGTTGAGGGGTCACCAGCAATTTTTGCTCCGCCCGTCCTAACTTCTAATTTTTTCTTAAAAGGTAATAAATGTTGCAAAATAGAGGGATATTTTTCAATATTAATGCCTTGATAAATCCATAAAAGCCACAGCCCCGCCCACTCGTAATAATATCTCTTTATATCCCTTCCTCTAAGAATTGGCTTTATAATTTCACTTGTTCTTTTTCTTTCTTCTTCAGTCTTGCAGTTTGCAAGTATCTCATCTTTTTTTTCTGTGGTAATTATAAAAGCTTCGTTTAAGCCTGTTAATATGCCACGATAAATCTTTACATCCCAATCTTTAAGCGGTTTTCCAATTCTTTCTATCTTTTCTTTTAGTTTTTGCTCAGCACTACTTCCTATGAACCAGGCGTCTTTAGAAAGCTTATCTAAGATTACTCCCTTTTCTTTTATAGCGTTTAATATGTTTTCCTTATCTTCTTTTTGCAGCGTGGTAGCAATAAGTTCTTTTTGGTTTCCTTTCTTTTGAACGAGCAAGATATTTGTATCTACAGTTGCGCTTTCAAATACTCCAGGTCCTAAATCAATTAAAATCTTTGGATTAAGCTTTGTAAAAAACTCTCTTAAATTCTCTCCGTAACCTGCTCTCATCCACTTGTTTGATGTAATTAAGCAAAGATGGGAATCTTCTTTCAAAAGATCTATACCCTTTTCATAAAAAAGTGCGTATATATCACCCATGCTGTTAAACACTTTGTAATTAAAGTTTCTATACCTTTTTGCAAGCAAACCTGCATTCTTTTGCAGCTGTATATAAGGCGGATTTCCAATTACAATGTCAAAGCCATCTCTTACGCCAAACATCCACTCAGGGTCAAACCACTCAGCGCTTGAGTTTTGATCAAAGATATCAAAGTTAGCTATTTTCTCAGAGTCTTCAAATGGAATAACTTTATTTAGCATTTCAGATAACCTTTTCCTTAGTTCTTTGTCTCTTTTTTGAAGATTCATCTTATTGTTTCTTGTTTTTGCCTGAAAGAACTTGTGCTTAATTTGCTTTATCTTTCCTTCTATCTCTTCGATATCATCTATATATAAAAGATTTTGAGGTCTGTCTATACCAATAAGCGAATTTGCAGCTATAAACTTTGTTTCAAGGTTAGGCAGGGCTTTTATGCCTGAATTTGGCCTATTTTTATCCACTTTTTGATCTATCACAAGCGATATGAAAAACCTTAGCTTCGATATCTGAATGGCAATAGGCTGAATATCCACTCCATATATACAATTTTCTATGAGATATAGCTTTCTTGCATAGTCAGGATCGGCAAAGCTTTTGTCAAAAGAATCGTTTAACTCTTTTAGCATTATCTCTCTTTCAGATTTGTCTTCATTAGCAAAAATCTCTTTAGATTCGTTTACGGCCTTGCGATATATCAATTCATACCAGTATTCGTTATCAGGATCGAGCTTGCCCAGAATAAATGTAAGCCTATGCAGTATCCCCATGGGAAATGCACCAGAACCGCAGGCAGGATCTAATACCTTTAGATCGAATATCGCCTCTATCAATCTTTTCGTATCACTCTCATTAAAGGGGTTCTCTTCAGAAGAGTACGAAAGAAGGTTTCTAAGTTTTTCAGTATTTTCATCAGATTGACCTAAAATATTTAAAAAGTGATGAAACAGGCTCTCTTCTACCATATAGTCCACTATTTCTCTTGGGGTATAGTAGCTTCCTGTTGCCTTCCTTGCAGTAGTAGAGGTCTCAGGGTTATACGCTGCCAGAAGGTTTTCGAATACCTTACCCAGAAGCTCAGGGTCAAGGGCTATTTCCTGATCGAACGGGGTATTTTCATCTATAGTAAAGTTGTAACTTTTTAATATGTCAAAAAGCCCTCTTACACTCTTTTTATTGCCTCCCTGTATATAATTAGAGATGTCTATTCTCTCTTCTTCAGGTTGAAAGAAAAGATAATCAGGTATCCTTGCTTGCTTATCTTTATTTCTGGAAAATCCGTCTAAATATATTACTTTTTTATTCTCATTTTCTTTGTCCAGACAATCAAATAAGCCGCCGTTCAAAAATGGAACAGTGCTAAATATTTCTAATATTTCATCCTTAGATATAAGAAACTTATCCAGATATCTGTACAGCGTCTTTATCCCATAATTGGACACATTCATCGGATAGCCTTTATCTTCAGCAAAGCCTCTTTGAGATTCATCACTGTTTAGCGTTGCAAAGAATAGATTTTGTAAGATTGCGTTGTAATAGTTGTTTGAGGTCTTGAAGTCTTTAATGATATTTCCTATCCTATCCTCTGAAAATAGATCCTCTGGAACTAAGGATTTCTCTTTTAGAAACCAGATAAATATAACTCTTGTTATTAGTCTTATTAAAGAAGTAGAATTTCTTATTTCTCTATCCTTTTCTGGGTTATCAGAAAATTTAAAGTCATCTGGGAGATGGATCTTATCCAATGCATTGAAATACCAGGTCTGAATCTCTTCATAAAATGCCTTTGTTACGGGCTCTACCGAAAATGCGCTCTTTATCTCCCCAAACGAGCTAAAATTGCACTTTCCTATCTGATCTTTAAAGGTCTTGTTTGTAAGCTTTTTGTTTACGTAAAAGGTAAATCTCTTATAAGAGCTTGTAGCGCTTTTCGTTCCCGCATATTCTTTGTATATTAAAGATAACCTAAAGCTGCCCTGTTCATCATAAAAGGCAAAGATAGCAAGATCAAGCCTATGCTCTTCTTGAATTTGCTTACCTAATTTATATTGTTCCTTTTTGCCAGACCTTTCGTTAAGCTCTTTGTTTACTTTTATTGAAAAGAGTCCCAATCTATTCGTATCCTCAAATTCTATGCTCCCAAGATACCTTAGGTCTTGAAATTTATCATATCCTTCGTAGAATAGCTCCTCACTTTCAGGCTTAAATGATGAATTTGCCTCCAGGAGTCTTCTAAGCAGATCATCTGAAAAGCAGTTTATCAGTTCGTCTATATTTAGTTTCATCGTCTATCCCCTTCTATTTTCTATAGCTATGATTACCTCTTTATTTAGGCTTTTCAATCTTTCTTTCTCTCTTTTTAGATAGTCAGCGCCCAACTCTTTTTTAAGATTCGAAATCTCTTTTGACACGCTATCCTCTTTCATCTTTTCCATATTTACCAGCCTTCTTAGCGTGTATTCAGATAAAGATCCATAATCGCGAATATCTTCTATGAGAGTATTGATAAAGTCTTTTTGATCCGAAAGGCTATCTTTCTTTTGCAAGCTTCTCAAAAGATTATAAGCCTTAGTTTCAATGCTTTGGGCGCTATTTTTAAAAGGCTTGTCAATTTTACCCTCATAATCTCTCAAAATCATATATTCATCCCAAAATCTATCGCTAAGCTCCAGACCTTTTTCGTTCTCATCTGAACGAATGTCATCTATTACGTCTTCTAATGAACTTACTTCCTTTGTCTCCTCATCATAAATTCTGTGATTTACATAAATTTTGCCCTTCTTTATGACCACAAAGACCTCATCTTTGCCGCCAGATTTAGCAACCTTTACTCTATTTGGGAAGCTATTTAGCACTTCTACTATATCTGGGCGCTCTTTCTTTATATCTTCAAATTCTCTGAAAATTCTGGTATAAAAGCTCTCTTTTTCCATCTCATCAGGGTTTTGCTGTATCCTTTTATAAAGATTTGACGCCTTAGGTTCTTCGTCCACATCAAATATTTTAGAGTCTTCACCCAAAGCCTTGTGAATCATAAACATCTTGTTCGATGCGATATCCCTTGACCTTACCAGGTCTGAGCCCTTTTGCGTAGGAAAGAAATTTGCAATATATAGCTCTTCAAAAACCTTTTTGGATATTCTATTGATTCTTCCCACCCTCTGGATTACCCTTACAGGATTCCAGGGTATATCATAGTTCACCACTATCCCAGCCCTATTCAGGTTAAATCCCTCAGAAACCATATCGGTTGTAAGAAGTATGTCGTAGTCATCCTTTAGTTCACCATACGATGCGTCAAAATTCTCTCTTATCTCTCTTAATTTGCTCGCACTTAAAATACCCTCTACCACAAGCACCCTGTTATTAAACCTTTTGTTCAGAGTGTTTTTAAGATACTTTACAGTATCAAGATACTCTGTAAATATTACAGCCTTTCTTTTTGGCTCTTTACCGCTTGAAGGCATATTGAAAACTTTCTTCAAATTTTTTATTAATGATTTTATTTTCGGATCGTCAGCTACCATATTTAGTTTAGCTAATTCTTTTAAAATATCATCAAAAAGCTCTAAGTCATCTTTAATATCCTGAACAAACTTATCTTTGAGCTTAAACTCCTTCAGGATATATATCTTGTCGTTTGTCGAATGCTCCTCTTTTTCAAGATTCTTAGCATAGTTATTTAAATATTCTTCTATTTCATCAATATCTTTGTTGTAGATTTTTTCAAGTAGATCCCTATCTAAGATATACTTTCCAGTCTTTTCTATGAATTTTAGCACTTCTTCTGTAATCTTCTTAAAGTTTCTTATACTCTGTTCAAAAGCACCAAAAGAGCTCTCAAATCTTTTTACCAGTAGCCTTCTCATAAAATCATATAGGTTTATCTGTTGAAAATATTGAAAATTTTCTTCTTTGGTGAATCCCTTTTCAAGATCTTCTATTAAAACTCCCTTTTCATAGAGAAAGGGCTTATATATAGCTCCTTTAAACCTGCCACCATCTTCTGGCAGGGCAAAATAATCTTCTATAACCTTATCATAAAAATCAGATTGGTCTGATGTGAGCTCGAAAAACCACTCATCTGGATCTTTTATAATTGAGAGTTCACCTATTTCCGTGTTGTAATTTGGATTTTCAGCGAGATCCAGTCTATTTCTGCGGATAATAATAGGCTCTATTACGTCCTTGATCTGTTTGGCTATTGAATGAGCAAGAAAGTCTACACTTCTAAGATCTATCCTATCCGTTCCAAACAAAAGCTTGTTGTAAAATATTGCCCTTTCTCTTTTTTTCGTATCAGAAGAAGCAAGGTATTTCTTTATATAAGAGAGCTTGTCAAACTGGCTTGAAAATAAATCGAATTTGTACTCTAGGTTATCTGACAAGGTAATGCTTGATTTTTTCGGCATAATAAACAGCTTCAGAAGTGAAAATATATCTGAAGGTTGATTGTTAAAAGGCGTCGCAGTCAAAAGAATTATCTTCTTGCCCATGCATATATTCTTTAGAAGCTCATAATCTTTAGTGTTTTGGTTTCTAAATCTGTGCGCCTCATCAACTACAACCACTTCTATATCTTTTGCTACCGAAACAGCTTCGAGAACAGTCTTTAAGTCTCCCGAAGAATATGGCTGCCATCCTAATTTCGCCAGGCCAAACTCTTCTAAATATCTCCACCACCCGAAGCTCTTCTTTTTGTCGCCTATAATGCCAGGAGGAGCTATCACTATGCCCCGCTGCCTTAGCTCGTATCCGAGCGCGCATGCAATAATAGTCTTACCCAGTCCCACCACATCAGCTATCAAGACTCCATTGCTTTGGTCTATGATTCCCAGAGCTTGCTTGATAGCGTCAAGCTGATATGAATATGGCTTATAGCCGTTTTCTTCAAATATCTCTGTCAACCTCTGACTGATATCCTTGCCCTTGAAAACGTCCAGATAACTTTTTAGAACCAGCGCATACGCCTCAAAAGGTGTAACCTTTCTTATTAGCGTCTCTTTCTCAAGGGTATTTATTAATCTATTCTTAGATTCATCTTTCTCGGTAATCTCTACAGAATCTTCCCAGAATTTATCAAAATAATCTTCTGCCTCTTTAAATCCATAGTCAGAGATCTCCACGTTAAACTCTTTTTGTCTGGACAGTCCAGAACTTGTAAGATTACTGCTTCCTGTAATAAAAAGTCTGGATCTGCCAACCTCATTTTTTAGTTTGAAAAGATAAAGCTTTGCGTGATTTGGCTCAAGAGTCTTTCTTATATTTAGCCTACCTGATTTTATTAAACCAACAAAAAATTTTGACTGGCTATAAAATTCTTTCGTGTCAAAAAGCTCTGTGTTAATAGACTTCTTCAGAGAATATAAATATTTATCAGAAATTTCTCTTTGTGACAGATTATCTCTATTTTGAGCGTATTCGATTAAGCCGAAGTTCGAAGTATCTACATTGAGTCCTACAAGCACATTTAAGGTTACATCCTGGTTCTCTTTCATGCTTTCATATAACTCTTTCAAACCAGAAAAGTAAAAAAATCCAACAAGAAATTTTAGTTCAGCGCTATTTTTGACCAGTGTTGATATTCTACTCTTCAAAGACCTTTCGCCTGAATTTGTAATAAAGTTACTCATATCCACACACCTTGTTTTTCATTCTTAACCCCTAAAAATTTGAATTTAATACAATATAATATAACATTTTTTAAAAAATTCTAAAAATATATCCAATTTTCAAATTAATCTTCTGAAAGAATCAAATCGAAAGCTAATAATTTATTAAAATATAGCACTTTGCGCTAAATTATGGTATATTGCTTTAAACTAATCAATGGGGATAACATGGTTTGGCCGATTTCTTAGAGGATGCAAAGGGCGTTAAGGATGCACATGATAAGTTCTTTAAGATGGTTTTTAATTAAGAGATTTTAATTGTAATAAACTACGTTTCCATAAATTATGGTCCAGAAAGAACACAAGATTTGATATCAGAGATAGGAGGCGAAGAAGAGTTGATAACCTTAACTAAGAAGTGGAAGATGGAAGGAAAAGAAGAAGGCCGGATAGAAGGAAAGATGGAAGGAAAAATGGAAGGCATGCTGTTTGAAGCTCAGGATATGGTATTGAACGCCATTGAGGCAAAATTTGATACTATTTCGCCTGAAATAGAGAGCAAAGTTAAAAGTATCTCAGATAGAGAGAGACTGAAAAATATAATGAAAGCAATATTTAAGATTAACAGCATAAGCGAGCTTGAGGATTTACTATAGAAATCTAATAAAAAAACTTACAGAATCTATCTTGATTTACTTGGGTTTTGGTGCTTTTTTTGTTTTAAAAATTGGGAATGTTTAACTACTTGTGTATAGTAGTTTAAATACTTTTACACAATTTAATAAAAAATCACCTTTATGTTTTTACATGAGGCAACACGGTCTCAAGGCTAACTCTCCCATCATATTGACAAAATCAGCGTCTTCTTATTGAAGTGATAACAATCAATGACAGTTAGCAGAATTTTGTAGATTTCTTTAGAAAAATCTATACCGAAATTATTTGTATATATAATCGAATGTCAAAGGCATATCGTTATTTAAACCCTTTGAAAAGAGAAGCTGATGCACATCAAGACCAGACGTCCTAAAAGCTACCGCGCACCCCTTCAGATAAAACCCCCAACGGCGCTCGAATTGTCTTCCGAATCTTTCTTCTACCTCTTTAGAGTGAAGGGAATAATTTTCATACCATCTATCCAGCGTCACAGCATAATTCATTCTCAGACTCTCCAGATGCATAAGGTGAAAATCATATTTCGGCAAGATCCATATTAGCTCTCTCAATGCAGGAAGATATCCCCCTGGAAAGATATATTTTTTCAACCACACGCCAAAAGAATCGCCTTCTGAATTTTCAGGAACATTTATGGTGTGTACAAGGCAAAGCCCAGTGCTAACAAGAAGCTTGCTAACCTTTTCAAAAAATTTTTCCAGATTTTCTTTGCCCACATGTTCCAACATCCCCACGCTAACAATCTTATCAAATTGCAATTCATTTTCATCAAGATCGAGATAGTTCATCAGTCTCACTTCCACTCTATCCTCAAGTCCCGATCTTTTTATAAGCTCTTTAGTCCCTCTAAATTGCTCCTCACTCAAGGTTATCCCCATAGATTTTACGCCGTATTCCTGTGCAGCCTTTACTATGAGCTGTCCCCAGCCGCTTCCTATGTCAAGGAGCCTTTCGTCTTTTTTCAAGTTTAGCTTTCTGAGAGTGTGATTTATCTTTTCTATCTGGGCGTCGTGAAGAGTCATATTTGGATCCTTGAAGTATGCGCATGAATAAGTCATAGTATCATCCAGCCACAAAGAGAAAAAGTCGTTACCCAGGTCATAGTGCGATTGGACTTCTTTTTTTTGTCTTTCTTTTCTAATTTTTAAAGATAGCTGCGCCAAAGATATTAAGATCTGTCTTTTTATGGATTTTAGATTTGTCTGGTCACGATTCAGACCAAATGCGCTGCATATATCGTCAAGACTTCCTTCTATGTCCAGAATTTCTTCAGCATAATCGTCTGTTAATTTAGCGGCGTCTTCCTCTTTTACAAAAAAAATTGAAGGCTCTTTCTTAAAGGTTATGGAAAATTTGCTCTCAACTGTGCCGTAATCCACGATATCTTCATCCCAGAATATCACTCTGAAGCTTGACGTGTCTATCTTTTCAAAGTAGGACGCAAAATCAGCTTTATTCATCCCAAAAAAACCTCCCATTTTATTGCTGCACTTGCTATTCGTCTTATTATAAACCTCAGAATTAATTACAACATTATATTTACTAAATAATTTCTGATTGATATTTATTATCATACAACACTTCTCTAAAACTCTTTTTATAAACTCGCAATTACGCAAAAAATGAATAAAAAATGAACTTTCAAATAATTTATGAAAGGAATAAAGCTATGATTTAGATTTACAGATATGTAAAATATTTAAAATAAAAAACAATTTCTACTAAATTACAAAAAACTATTATTGCAAGCAAAAGTCATTTATGATTTAATATAATTTAAATCTATAATTGGATGTAAAAAATTAAACTTAATGACTTTTTTATCAAAAGTTAATGGGATATTACAATTTTGACAAAGGGTGGAATGTGAGCATAAATTTTAAAATTAAAATTTATAAAATTTTTAATGCAATATAGGGGATATTATGAAAAATTCAAATAATAAGTTAATAAATTGACAGCAATAAGTAGCTCATGGTTAAAATTTTCCAATTTAGTGACCCCGACAAATGACAAATAGAGAAGGCATTAGCAATAAAAATACACACAGCGAACAAGGCGCTTTATTAAAAACCATTTCATTGAAAGATAATTTCATTTCCTGGCTCTCGACCTTACATCGCAAAACTTAATCAAATAATATATTGATAGATTGTCTTGACACTATTTCAGATTATGCAATTAAACAAAAATTTTGCGATGTGGATATATGGAATATTTCAAAAAATTCTATTTTTAGAATGGTGTACGACAAAATTCTAAATGATAAGCTACTTAGAATAACTGATAGGAATACCTATAAGATTTTTCTTGTAGCTGGACAAATGTATTTAAAATTTTTAAAAGATAAGGATTTTATAAAAGCAAGAGCTCCATCTAATAAAGTATTTAACATTAATATTAAATCTACACAGTCAATTTCACAAGATACAGAGTCAATTGGTAATAATAGCACTGCTTCAATCGTAGACTTTGAGCATCCAGATCTCTGTATAAACACAATCCCTATTAGCTGCATTATAAACGGTCAAGCCATCTTGCTTGATAGACAAAGCTGGTCAAGCTTGTTGGTTGCGGTTACTGAGTGGCTGATAGAAGAGAAAAATACTAATTTAAATATTCTTGACAGAATAAAAATAAAAGGCAATAGAGTTTTTTTTATACAGCAAAGAACTAACTTAGGTAATAGCGCCAAGCTGTCAAATGGTAAGTGGATTTTTACCAATTACAGCTCTCAGACAATTGTAGAAATAATTGGGAAACTGTGCCAACACTGTGATATCCCTCTTGGCGATGTTATTATTAGCTACACGCCAAAGGGCTCATTTTGAACATAAAGCAGAAACTACTGATTGCTTGGAAAATAATGTTATAACGCATATCTTGTCTAACACAATGCTTGAACCTGCATTTGCAAAAATGATAACAGAGGTAATGTCGACACATTTTTCTAACGGCTTTAGAATTGATTCTCCAATTGAATTATTACGCTTTCGTCGTTTCGCAGCCAAAAACTTTGGCAATGAACTCTTGATAACCGATCAAGAGTTAATCAAGTCAATCTCTTCTTGCGGCATCTTCTTTAATGGTAAGGTTTATGTCATCGGCAATGAAATTGAGAACAGAATACGAAACAATGTAGATTTGACAGTTTCAGGCGGCGTAGAAATTATCTTCTACAGTTCGTTTTACACTCAGCATGAAGAATGGTTGCTTGCAGGAGGAGTCATCTCTGAGGAAATGCTGAAAGAGATACTTGTTAAGATGTACCCGAAATATGTGCACAAAACAAAATACTTCTCACCAAAAGCGGGAAACGATACGGAGCTCGCCAAAATCAAAGGTGAAATCCTGCGTATTTGGGGTGATAATAACTTGTTAAGCTTTGAACAGCTTGCTGAACGCTTGCCCTTTATTCCACTCGATAAAATAAAATACGTGTTGGCACAGTACGGTGATTTTATATGGAATACCACGGGGGTTTACACTCATATTAATAAAGTTAATGTGACTGTTGAGGAATGTAACGTTATTACCGACTATGTTGATGTTGCCTGTCGGAGAGATGGTTACGTTTCTCTCAGCTATGTTCCGTTTGAGGAAATCGCAGAGTGCAATTATGAACTTACGGTTACGGCAATTCACAACGCAATATTTGAGATTGTCCTTTCCGACAAATATGACAGGCGTGGTAAAATCATAACCCGCAAGGGTGACACTCTTGACGCACTAACCATAATGAAAGAGTATTGCCGCAAGTTGGACAAATGCTCTCTCCAGAACTTACTTGATTTTGAGCGAGAACTTACGGGAGAAACACGTCGTTGGATACCGATGGAAGCTGGTTATTCCGTAATGGTGCGAGTAAACAAGGATAACTACATAGCAGAAAAGTATGTTCATTTTGATGTTGCCAAGATTGACAGCGTGCTTGATCTGTTCGTAACCAGTGAATACCTAACGCTTAAAAGCATTACCACATTTGCGGCGTTCCCACATTGTGAACAGGCTTGGAGCTTGTTTCTGCTTGAAAGCTATTGCCGACGGTTCAGCGATAGATTTCGATTTGAGGTGTTAGCGTTTAATTCTAAAAATGCAGGCGTAATAGTCCGAAAAAGCTGCAGTCTGTCTTATGCTCAAATTATGGCGGATGCAGTCGCAAAATCTGACATACCACTTGAAAAAACGGTAATTGAAGAATTTTTGTGCAGCAACGGATACATAGGCAGGCGGTCTTATGCAAAAACCGATGAATTGATTGAACAGGCAAAAGCCAAACGCGAGAGGAGGAATTGAGGTTGTATTCATATACATACGACAAGAAGACAGGCGGGATATTGATAAACTCATCACCTACTATTAGCTCAAAAGAACCTCGCCCCTTATATGCAGCTGAGCTTGACATTTTAGGATTTGATAAATATTGGAAATACGATAAGCAAAATGAATTGCCTTATATGTGGGCTGAAGCAAACAACTATTGGTATCGAGGGACACTTGTCGCCAAACTTAAAGGAGGCAATCTCTACACAGCACCTGAGATAATCATTCCAAAAGATGACGATGGCAATCCAGTGACGCCAGAACCAGAAGGCAATGCCCTGCGTACAATTGATATTGAGACAATGGTAAATGCAAATCGTGAGATGCTCGAAATCATAGAGCAAACTACTGTAAAAAAGATATTAGCAATCTATGAAAAATACAAAAACAAGCTTGACCTATTTTACGTAGCCTTCTCAGGAGGAAAAGATAGTGCGGTCTTGCTTGATCTCGTAAAAAAAGCTCTGCCAAAAGGAGGCTTTGTTGTCGTATTCGGTGATACAGGTATGGAATTTCCTGATACATACGATATAGTAGAGAAAACGAAACTCAAATGTGAAGAAGAAGGAATACCTTTTTATATAGCAAAATCCCATCTGGATCCGAAAGAATCATGGAAGTTGTTTGGACCCCCATCGCGCGTGTTAAGATGGTGCTGCAGCGTTCATAAAAGCACACCACAAACGCTGAAGCTACGAGAAATTACAGGAAAGAGCAATTATGTCGGATTAGCATTCGTAGGTGTACGAGCTTATGAGAGCGCAACTCGGTCCAAATACGAATATGAGAATTATGGTAAAAAACAAAAGGGACAATACAGCCATAACTCCATTTTAGAGTGGACATCAGCAGAAGTATGGCTTTATATATATGCTAACGACATTTCTATTAATGAGGCATATCAAAAAGGTAGTGCAAGGATAGGATGTATTTGTTGTCCTATGGGAGGTTCTAAAGCAAGTTTTATAGAACACACAAATTATCCAAAAGAATCAGAAGTATTACTATCTTATATAAAAGAAAGTAATGCAAGAACTTTTATTACATCAAAAGACTATATTTCAAGAGGTGGTTGGAATGCAAGGAAAAATGGACATTTTCTTACTAATAATAAGAAAATATATTCCGAAACCACTAAAAATGGCGAAATTATCATAAATGTTATCTCACCAAAAACCGATTGGAAAGAATGGATAAAAGTCCTCGGAGATTTATATGAAAAAGAGAGCAACTATATCATAGATTTCAAAAGTCAATCTTTCGCTTTCATCTGCGAATTAAAGAAAGAAGGCTATACTATTAGATTATCAGAGAGGTATGCAAAAGAAAACCCTTTGTTCGGAAAATTGTTTCGCTACACATTCAGGAAAGCGGCATATTGTATACCCTGCAAAACATGCATGGCAATTTGTAAAAATGGTTGTATTTCTTTCAAAGGAAAATTAAGAATTGAAAACTGCAATCATTGTTTTGATTGCTATTCTATGGAAACAGGCTGTTTAGCTTACCATTCACTAAATATACCTAATGAGGAGGGTGGAAAAATGAAATCTCTAAATACTTTTAGTAATCATGCTCCGAAAACCGAATGGCTGAAAGATTTCTTTGAACACCAATCGGACTTTCTTGAAAACAACACGTTAGGACGTGTTCAAAAACCTTTTTATAAACGATTTCTAAAAGATGCTAATCTTGTTAAGAACAATGAGGCTACCGCGTTTGCTAAATTAGGTGCGGTATTGACATGGGATACCGATGTCTTTTTGGGATTCATGTTCATTAATCTTGTTACAAATAATCCTCAGTTCGCTTGGTATATACATGAAATGGACATCGGTAGGGCATACAGACGTATCGAATTGGAAAATAGCCTTACTGCTAGCGGGCAAAGTAAAGATAATATTTCAAGCATAATAAATGCTTTCAAACGCTTAACAGAAACTCCATTTGGTACCATACTACATTTCGGCTATATCACAGATGACGGCGATCTTGTACGTACAAAATGTTCTATTTCCGATCTTCGTGTAGCACTTTATGGCTTATTCAAGTTTGCAGAAAAGTGCAATAATTATAAAGAATTTACACTTGCTACATTATTAAATGACAGTATAGAGCGCGATGGAATTAGTCCTACCAGAATTTTCGGGCTTGAACGTGATGAAATGAAGCCTATTTTATTGGGACTTTCTGCAAAATATCCAGAGTTCATTTCATCGTCTTTTACGCACGACTTAGAAAAAATATCACTTACAGAGGATAAGACATCGTCAGATGTGCTCAACCTATTTAGAGAGGAGCAAACAAATGTCTAGTTATAGGGATTACTTCGATATAGACGAAGGATACTTCCCGCAAGTAAATAATTCCACAATAGAAGCAAATCCTGATTATTGGAAACATACATATCCCCATCAAGCTTTTATAAAGTTGCTAAGTAGTATGGAATGTGTTTTGGCTCGTAACAATATGCGTTCTCTTTGGATTGAGGGAGCTTACGGCACAGGTAAATCACAATGTGCCTATACATTAAAGAAATTTCTTGAAGTTCAGGAAGATGAACTCCGTGCTTACTGGAACAAGTATGAGCCACTTAAAAAGAAACCAGATCTGCTCGAAAAACTCATCGGACATAAGCAAACAGGAATTGTAACTGTGCACCGATATGCCTCCGGTGGTATTAATTCTCCTCGTAATTTGTTCCTTGCCGTGCAGGATAGTATAAGATCTGCCCTGAATGAGAAAGAACTCTATGCAGGTGAAAACACGCTGAAAGAAAGCGTCATCGCTTGGATTGATGAACCGTCGCACAAGTTGTTCCTTGACGCGCTTTTACAAAAGCCGGAATGGAAGGCTTTGTTTTCACAGTCAACTGCTGAAGAAGTGTTGAATGCACTCCGACTCCGTAAAGTAGGTGAAGTCAAACAGCTGATGGATAACCTGTTCCGCCTCGCCGACAAAGAAGGCATTACCGCATTGGACATCGACACGGATAGGCTTTTAGCTTGGATAACTGACGTTATCAACCAAAACAATGTGAAAATCGTCTTTATTTGGGACGAATTCTCTGACTATTTCAAAAACAATCGTGATAGCTTGTCTGAATTTCAGAAACTCGTCGAACTGGTAAACCTGAAGCCTTTCTATTTTATTGTGGTTACACACGAGTCAGGTCAGCTATTCCTCACAGCAGACGACACTTGGACAAAAGTGCGTGATCGCTTTATTCCCGTTCAAATCACTCTGCCGGATAACATAGCGTTTGATCTCATCGGTCATGCTTTTAAAGCTAAGCAAGCAGCGCAAGGCAACTGGGAAGTGTTGGCTGACGACTTGAACAAACGAGTTAATTCTTCTCGTGCGGCAGTCATGACGGCTACGAAAATTACAGATCCAGAAGTGATAAAAAACATTATGCCGATCCACCCTATGGCTGCTCTTTTGCTTAAGAATATAGCCACTGCGTTTAAATCCAATCAGAGAAGTATGTTTGACTTTATAAAGTCAAACATGTACGATGTGAAAGCCTTTCAGTGGTTCATTGAGAACACGAGTCCCATCGACGATCATCCTCTCTTAACAGTGGATATGCTGTGGAACTTTTTCTACGAAAAAGGCAGGGATAATCTTACTTCCGACATTCAGCTTATTTTAGATACATTTACCAAACAGCAGAATTTGAGAGAAGACGAGAAAGCTGTCCTTAAGGCTATTCTGATAATACAGGCGATCGACCAACGCTTGGGTGGTACGATTGATCTGTTCAAAGCTACAGAACAAAACCTAAGTTATGTGTTTGAAGGAATTGCGAATTTGGAATTAATGGCTTGCATCAATATTGCCAAACAACTTGTATCAAAAGGAATCTTGGTTTCAAACCCAATAAGCGGTGGTAAGCATGTTTTTGCCGTTGCTGTGCTTGCAGGCGACCAAGCAAGGATTGACAGTTACAAAAAAGATATCCGCAATAATAGCACAACTTCGAAGCTTGTTGCCGAGGGTGGTCTTTCAACCGTTCTTTCTCTATCTCCTGCGCTCCGTTTGCGGTTTGAATCCGAACCAAATACAGGGAAAATTATACCTGTAACAACTACGGATTTTACCCGCACAATCAATAACCTATATACAAAAGAAACTAAGTGGAATTTCCATGCTGTTATAGCGTTCGCCAAAAGCGATGTCGAAGCTTGCAGCTTCCGAAAAACTATCAAAGCAGCGATTGAGGATAAGCGGTACGAAAACATTGTATTTATAGATGCGCTCTCTACCCCGCTTGGAATTGAAGCTTTCGAACAGTATGTGGATTATTCCGCTATGGCTATGTATTATAACGGAAACAACAATTCAGCATCGCGGGAAAATAATGACAAGGCAAAACACATCTTAGATCAGGACTGGAAAAACCGTATTTACAATGGGCAATTCATAGTATACACCTATACAAATCAAAAGGGGGGAAAACTCAGCAATGAACAAGGCGTGGCGAGCGTTCTCCAAGCTATAGTAACTGCTCGATTTCCTCTCGTCTTCGATTTTGCCAAAGGGCTAAGCGAAAATCAGTTAAAACTTACTAACGGTAAAGCAAGTGCAAAATGCGGTATTACGCAAAGCACTAGCGGCGTTGTTGCCGGCATAGAAAAGCACGTTTTGCCTACTGTGTGGAAATCAGATAAATACTGGGAAGCTCCGACCACGACAAAGCTGCCGATTTCAAAGATAAAAGTCGAGTTGGACAAGTTTATTGAGGCCGCGTTTAGTCGCGGCGTACAGATTTCAATCAGCGAAATATATGGCTTCCTCGAAGAGAGTTACGGTTTTGCACCTTGCAACCTTTCAGCGTTCCTTGCGGGCTTCCTGCTGAAAGAATATGGCGATAAGCCTTTCCGATACAGCGATTCATCCGGTAGTCACGAGTCAATGACACAGGACAAGCTCGCGGAAATGCTCAGCAATTATATTGGAAAAACTCTAAAACCTACTTATATTGTAAAAATGACAGATGAAGAAAGGGCGTTCTACGAATACACTGAAAAAGCTTGGGGCATTGCGCCTAATTCTTGTTCGTCGGCAGGGCAGGCAGCTCTCGCCGTAACTGGAAAAATGCGTGGGCTTAGATTGCCCGTGTGGTGCCTTGCCGAAGTTGATAATTATGGTGTTTATGACGTTATTCAAAAGTACATTGAGCTCATCCAGAAAGAGGGAAATGAAGCACACAAAAAAGCCGTTGAAATAGGTGAGATCGCTAATGCCAAAACCATATTATCTGAAAAATTAGCAGCTCTTCTTACAGGAGAAAACTGCCAAAATGGAATGCGCAAGTTCTTGACCTCATTTAAAGGCGGGAAAATTCTATCGCTTGCTGCTGAAATTGGCGCAATTGGGAATGTACTCTCGGACATTCGTGCTTTATTTGAGGTTAAGCATTCCTGTTTGTGGGATAGACAGACAGGTGCGGATGAAATCAGCAAACTCCTGTCCGATTATGGTGTTGTAAAAGAAAGCAATATGCTTTTAAACGTGGCTGCACATTCTCGTTCGGAAGTATTTAAAGAATGGCGTGAACGGCTGAAGTTTATCGGAGTTTCTTGCGAGGCATTAAGAGCAAAATTTCCTTCAATAACTAAAGTCCTTAATACGCTTCTGACAATATATCAGCAGTCGGAAATATTACCAGATCAGCTAAAGATGTTCCTTTTAGAACTGACTGCACACAGTGAAGAAATCCGTGATTTACTTAATAACGAAAAGCAAATATTCACCGAAGTTTACGACCATTATCTCGAGGATTTGAGCGATTCTGATATCAGCGAGATAAAGAGCAAACTACCAACGGAAATGTTTGAACTCTCGAAAACTGACTGCAACTCCAAAGTTAAGGCGGCAGCGGAGGAATTTCGTAAGAACCAATTAAAAACACAATTATTCAAACTCTGGAAAGAGAAGACTGGTACGAAAAATCCTTGTGAATGGTCAAGCCTATATAGAACTCCGATACTTTGCTGTGTATCCGAAAACGAGTTTGGCGTGGCGAAAAAAGCGTTTGACACACTAAACAGAAGTTGGTCTAAAGATGTGGAAATAAAAGACGCGCTTGAATTTCTTAAAACAACAAGACTCTTCGAAATTTTATCGGACGAAAATAAACGCAATGAAGCATTTAAATGTGATATTGTCGGCGAATACCTTCCTTTGCTCCAAGATCTAGAAAAAGTTAGGGACGCACTTGGACGTTTGTCTGTAGACACTTATGATTGGCGTGAAAATCCTAGTGTAAAAAACAAAGTCAAGCAACTTGCCGAAGCTGAATACAACGCTGGTGGTAGTGATAAAGCCCTCGTGAAAATTGATGAAATGAACGATACCAGATTGAAGCAGTATCTTAAGCGGCTCGTTAGGGAAAACATGACCGTCGGAATCGAAATTATTACGAATGGAGGCGAACAGACGGATGTCGATTGAAGCAGTAAATAAATATCTATCCTCCAGCGTTAAGACTCCTTACTTTTTAATCGTCGGTGATGGGCAGTATAAGGGTGTCAAGGATAAATTGTTGGAATTAGGATTTACTTTAGTCAAAGTAAGCGACTATTGCGGTGGCGATGATAAATTGCCGGACATCGACAGCTTGTTAGAACGCCTTAAGAACGCCGATGTGAAAACGAGTGATAACAAACTGGTTGTAGTTGGACTTGGTGAATATCTAGCTCTTCGTGGAAATAACGAAGCTGCGAGCATTTTATCGCAATTGAAAGACTTAAACGTTGGGAGCACGAAAGTGGTTTTACTTCTGCGTGGAGTTGCCACTCAAATTAATGACTTTCAAACAGACCCGCGTTTTGACAATCGACGTTTCTGCATGCTTGATAATGCAAATTGCGATTTGTCTTTCACACTTGCCGTTCCATCTGTCGGCCTGTCGACTCTGCCAGGAATAAAGGCTCTACTCATAAAACTCGAAAACGGTTTATGTGGGAATTTTGTAGTTAACACTACGGTTAATCTTGATAAAGCCCTATTTAACATCCATAAAATAGTTAATGCTTACGAGGGTATTAAATTTACCGTGCACGACTTTAATCTACCAAGCTCTTGCGGCAGTAATATGCAGTGGGATGAACTGCTAAAGGAGTTAACACAAAACAGCGACTCACTTGATGCAGTTTTTGAAAAAAATGGATTTAAGGACAACCTTGATGTCGATTTTTATATTCGATTAACTGGACCAGAATATAAGAGTTGGCTTTACTTCATTGCTTTGAAAAGCAAGTCTAACATTTTATCAAATAGCTATTTGCGCTTTGTGCTGGATAATACGAATTGTTTTGAAGACTTTAAGACAAACGTTCTAAATGCAATAATCGAAGTTAGACACGATGATAACCGCTTTAGAACTTATTATGCAGAACGGAAAAGGCTGGTAGAGAAATTCCCTGAATCAGATATTGCAAATTTCGTTATAAGCAATCAAATAAATATAGATAAAAGCATTTATAAATTAACAAACAACACTATGGTAGAGAGAAAAGAAATTATAGCCTGGGTTTCTCAAAATGGGGTCATACCTGAAATTAACGAAATATATCCTGCACTATCGGATTATTTAAAAGAGTATGTCTTTAATTGTGGTGACCTGTCAAATCTGCTGACGGAATATTTTGACGAATATAAAAAACAGAAAGTTTCCAATACACTAAAAGCCGATTTCATCGAAAAAGTGGAGAAACTCGCCCAGAGTCGTGAATTTAACCGATTGCCCACACGCAACGAAATAATTGACGGTATAAATAAAGACGACACTTATCTTTATTGGCTCGATTCACTCGGCGTTGAATATTTGGCATTCATAGCTGAATTGGCGCGCAATCGTAATTTATCAGTAACAATTAAAATTGCTCGTGCAGAACTGCCTACCTTAACTTCTTTTAACCATGATTTTTTCGATAATTGGCAAAACGGTAAAGAAAAAAACGATCAGCTCGATAAAATAAAACATAGCGATACGGATGGTTATAATTCCGATAACAATGATTTGCCTACTCATCTTGCAAAAGAGTTGGTTACTATTACGGATGCTATTGATAAGGCCGCCACAGAACTTGCCCAGCGTCATTACAAGCGTTTTCTAATTGTAAGTGACCACGGAGCCTCTCGTCTTGCCGTGTTAAGACATAAAGAAGAAAAATATGACACAGACACTCAAGGCGAACACTCTGGACGCTGTTGTAAATCTTTTGAACCATACGATCTACCTTTTGCGGCCGAAGAGAACGGCTATCTTGTGCTTGCTGACTACGGAAGATTTAAAGGAAGCCGTGCAGCTAATGTTGAAGTTCATGGAGGAGCATCACTGGAAGAGGTCGTCATTCCCGTTATCGAATTAACATTACAAGATAGCAAAATCTCAGTTAAAATAGTAGAAGAATTTGTGACAGTTGATTTCCGCACAGGAACAGAGATAACGCTTTTCTTTAATCCACCAGCGAAAAATGTTTCAATCGTTTTAAACGGCAAACGTTATCCTGCTTTTGTGCTTGATGGCCTTCACTACAAAGTAGCGCTCCCTGATATAAAGCGAGCAGGCAATTATTCTGCTGATGTTTACGCGGGCGATGACTTAATCGGGGAAGTGCAAATTAAGGCACAAGGCAAAAGTGGCAAAAAAAATGATGAATTTGAAGATTTGTTTTAAGGGAGTGATGTTATGATTGAAAAGCTAAGAAACTATTTTGATGAGATGGTTGTATATAAAGATCTCAAGAAAAGCAACTTCCTTTCTGCATTAAGCTTGCCTTCATTTATGCGCGACTGGCTTTTGAAGAGATTTGAAGGTGAGGACGGGTATTTTGATCCGGACGAATTGGCTCGATTCGTGCGTACATATCTACCACGCAAGGACGATTGGACAGCAATAAAGAATCGGGTAATTATTGAAAATGAACGCGTGAAATTTCTTGCCAAAGTTTCTGTAGATATAGATATTAAAACAAGGGAGGTTTCTTTTTCACTTCCAGACTTTGGCCTTACAAGCAAAGACACTATCATTGAAGATAGTGTCTGGGACATTTGTAAGAATGATTTAGTTAGCGGACGAGAAACATGGGGCATGGTTGAAATAGGATATCGACCTCCCGATGACTATGACTTGAAATTTTATAGAAACAAAGCCAAAGGGGCTAATAGAGGCAAAATCAAACTTGTTGCTTTCAAGACTTTCTGTCCTTATACAATCGATATTAACTACTACAAAGAAGCGCGTAAAGAATTTACTATATCAGAATGGCTTGATGTGCTATTGGGCGCAGTGGACTACAATGCGAACGGCTATCTTGGTGACGAAGAAAAAAAACTTACAATGTTAACCAGACTACTCCCTTTTGTAGAAAAAAGACTAAATCTCATAGAACTTGCACCAAAAGGAACGGGAAAATCATATCTTTTTGGACGTGTCAGTCGTTTTGGATGGCTATCAAGCGGTGGCATTATGAGTAGGGCAAAAATGTTTTATGATCAAAACCAGCGCGTTGAGGGCTTGGTATCAGGAAACGATTTTATAACCCTTGATGAAGTGCAAACAATATCCTTTACCAATATAAGTGAAATGAGAGCAGCTCTAAAAGGCTATCTTGAGTCAGGAATTTTTACTGTAGGTAATTATGAAGGAGCAGCTGAAGCTGGCGTAATCTTGTGCGGCAATATTAAAAAAGAGATTATGGATGAAGACGGTTATGGAAATATGTTTGAAGAGCTGCCTGATGTATTTCACGAGTCAGCTCTCATAGAGCGTTTTCATGGCTTCATAAAAGGATGGAATATACCGCGAATGAATGATGATCTTAAGGTTTCCGGGTGGGCGCTTAATTCAGAATATTTCTGTTCAATATTGCACGAAATGCGCAATGATATGAGTTATCGTGCCATTGTGGATGAACTCATCGAAGTCCCAGAAGCAGCAGATACTCGAGATACAGAGGCAGTAAAACGTATAGCGACTGCATATCTAAAACTGCTATTTCCAAATGTGCGTGAGCCTGACGACATTACTGCTCGTGATTTTAAGCGCTACTGCCTTGACAGAGCAAAAAAAATGAGAGATACAATAAAATACCAAATCGGCATCCTCGACTCAGAATACACTGGTAAAGACATACCCATATTTAGTGTCAGACCAGATAGCGACTTATAAATAGAGAAAAATAATTTTATGGTGGACCTGAGGGGATTCGAACCCCTGACCTCCTCAATGCCATTGAGGCACGCTCCCAACTGCGCCACAGGCCCACTGCAGTTATTATAAAGGACTTATAGTTTTTTTGCAACCTTAAAAATTATTTCATTGTTAATCGTTTCTATTTTATAGAAAATTCTGTAAGTTACTGTATTTAAATTTAGATAAATAATATTTAAAAATATTTTTTCTTAAAATAAATCTAAAAAAACAAAAAGTATAATTATAGCCTACACAATTATATGAGAAATCTTATTTTAATTAATTTTTACAAAAGCTTTTATATTTCAAATACGCTACCAGCGCTTGCAAAGAAAAATCTATCTTTGAGCTTATTATACAATTTTGCTCCAACTTCCATGCCCGTGCAATGAGAGGCACCCAATTTCTGTATATTGTATTTTTCTATCACTTCAAGGACACTATTAATCTGCTCTTGTGAAGCAAAGCCTAAGTGGGTTCCTCCTATTACAGCATATATTTCTTTTTTACCTGTTTTGTTTATAAAGTGATTTAGAATGTTTATTATGCCAGCGTGAGCACAACCCAATAGAACCACAAGACCTTTTGGCGTTTCTATTGCTAAAGAAAAATCATCCCAAATCTCATCTTGGACCAAATCGCCATTGGCGTTTACAACTTTCATTTCTTTATCAATTTTCTCAAATTTTGTTTTACGTTCAACTTCTCCAGATGAAAAAATGCCTTTTTCTATCTCTGTAAATTCTTTATGAAAATTAAATTTAACGCCCAGACTTTCAAGATAAAATTGACTAAATGGTATACCTATATACCTTCTTGTATTACCAATTGACCAATATCTATTAGAAAATATGTCTGGATGTGAGTATGTTTCAATTGGGGCTTTAAATTTTAAAAGGTCTACAATACCGCCTACATGATCGTAATGCCCATGAGATATATACAAAAACTTTATACTGCTTAAATCTTTTTTCAAAGCAATCGAGTTATTTAACAATGCTTTGCCTTGTCCAGTATCAAATAAAAAGTTGAAGTTGGGGGTTTCTACAAAAGCGCTAAAACCATGTTCCCCAATAACGTCAAATGGAAGCACTACGCTATTTTCGGCTAAAATAGTAATTCTTAAATCCATATTGGCACCTCCTTTTGGAATCTTTTAGAAATTTTTTGTAATATTTTTTGTTATAACTAAGAAAATTAAAAACCTATAAATATAAACTTAGCTGATCATGAGAATAAAAATCCAGTCAAAATAACATAATATTTAAAAGATTGAAAAAGTATAGAAAGAACGATTTCTGATGTGTAGAATAGAAGAGTTATTTTTTAGGTCAGATATTAATTTAGAACATATCCCTTATTTCATCTATGCTTTGAACCTTGATAGTAGCTTTAAGTATGCTTCTTAACTTCTCTCTGTCTTTCGTTTTTTTCACCAATATTTTTATATCTCTTGGAACTTTATCAAATTTGGCTTCAATGGCATCTAAAAGTAAATCCTGGGCTTCAAATATCATGCCCTCTTCTCTTCCCTCTTCTCTTCCCTTTTCTATCCACTTCTCAATTACAGGTGCCATCTTATCACCTCCTACAGTAGAATCTAATATAGCCATCATTTCCTCTTCTTTCAAATCATTTA
>NZ_JBAGBW010000026.1 GCF_039822205.1 Thermodesulfobium sp. 4217-1 | reverse complement strand
TTGATACGATTAAAGTTTGACATGATTTTAGAAATATGATATTATTATCCAACTTCAGGAATAATGGTGTTCCATAAAAAAAGGATGCGGTCAAGATTCGTTTTTTTCATTCAGTTTTTTGTACTCCTCTATTTGAATGCGGGATAGCTTATTGCTTTTCATTGCGTTCAGAGTATGTCTTCTTCAACAAAAATTTGAAAGGAGGTTTTCAATTTGTTTAAGTACATAATTGCAATTATCCGTCCTTACAAGTTAGATGAAATCAAAGAGGCCCTTATGGAGGCGGGATTTGTTAAGGGCATGAGCGTATCCGAGATTAGGGGCTTTGGAAGACAGCGCGGCCATAAAGAAAGATATCGTGGCTCTGAATATGTTGTCGACTTTGTAGAGAAGATAAAGCTTGAGATTGCAGTGGAAGATGAGCATTCAGACAGGGTAATCGAGATTATTAGAGAAGCTGCCAAAACTGGCGATGTTGGTGATGGCAAGATATTCGTTCTTCCAATGGAAAATGCTATTAGGATAAGAACTGCAGAAGAGGGCAAAGAGGCACTATAAAATTTAAGGAGGAAAAAATATGTTTGGCGTTCCTGAAGGCTTGTCGACTATTTTTATAATGTCTCTAATGTTAGCAGTCAGAATTTTTACTTTAAAATCAAATCCTCTATTTAAAACACTTCCGTCATATCTAAGATATGTTTTACTTACTGGCTATTTTCTTTTTTCCCTAATTATCATTCAAAGTTTTGGTTCTGTAAGTTATGCAGATGATGCTACACCTACTCCCGAACTTAATGGCGCTGATACTGCCTGGATGATGGTTTCTACGGCGCTTGTAATGCTTATGACCATGCCTGGTCTTGCTCTGTTTTACGGTGGCTTAGTAAAGAAGAGCAGCGCATTAAACACGATGTTGATGTCAGTCGGTGCTTATGCTTTGATTTCCGTAACATGGTTTATTTTTGGATACTCACTGGCTTTTGGCAATGATGTAGGCGGCATAATTGGTCAATTTGTTAGTCCATTTTTCTATAATATTGTTGAAACAAATTCTCTTACTGGGACAATACCTACAAGCGTATTCGCAGCGTTTCAGATGACGTTTGCTGCTATTACCGTAGCTCTCATATCTGGATCTGTGATTGAGAGGATGAAATTTTCATCATGGATGTTATTTGCTCTTATCTGGTCAACTGTTGTTTATCTTCCTATTGCCCACTGGGTATGGGGCGGCGGATGGCTTATGAAGCTTGGAGCTCTTGACTTTGCGGGCGGTACGGTTGTACACATAAATGCAGGTTTAGCTGGTCTTGCGCTAGCATTGCTCCTTGGAAAAAGAAAGGATACAAGGCTTATGCCTCATCAACTTGGTATATCTATAATTGGTGCAGGTCTTTTATGGTTTGGTTGGTTTGGATTTAACGCTGGAAGCGCTCTTACTTCAGGACAATTAGCTGGTGCGGCGTTTATCAATACAAACACTGCTACAGCAATGGCTCTTCTTACATGGATGGCATTAGATTTTATAAAAGATCACAGGGCCACAGCTCTTGGAGCTATATCTGGTGCAGTAGCTGGTTTGGTTGCAATTACGCCTGCTGCTGGATTTGTAAATATCGGAGGCGCTCTTGCTATAGGTGTTGGTGCATCAGTTCTTTCGTTCTTGGCTGTTTCATACCTAAAACCATTTTTCAAATATGATGATTCTCTTGATGTTTTTGGCGTTCACGGTATTTCTGGAATCTGGGGTGCTCTTGCAACAGGTATATTTGCTTGTCCATGGATTAACAGCGCTGGAAGGGGCCTTATATTCGGCAATCCATCTCAAGTTGGCATACAGGTTCTGGCGATACTTGCAACAGGAGGCTATTGTTTCGTAATGACATTAATTATCGGCAAGCTTATAGATGTGACCATAGGTCTAAGGGTAAAGCCTGAAGATGAGATTAAGGGTCTCGACGCAAGCCTTCACGAGGAGAGCGCTTATGGCTTGTAAATATTTTTAATTTCACCTTTTAAATAAGAATTACTTTAAGTTAATCACAAAGCAAGGGTAACCCAATTTGGGTTGCCTTTGCTTTGTGATTAAAAAATTTCATAGCGGAAAGGGGTATTGTTTTGAAAAGAGTTTTGTTAGTTTTTTCAGTTTTGTTTATCGTTTTAGATCTATCTGTGAAGTCGGCTTTTGCTCAAAGTTTAAACCCCATTAACAAGGCTGATACTTCCTGGATGATGGTTTCTACTGCACTCGTAATGCTTATGACATTTCCTGGATTAATTCTTTTTTACAGTGGGTTAGTTAAAAAATTAAGCGTCCTTAACACGATGCTAATGTCTATCGTTTCATACGCGATTGTTTCTGTTATATGGTTTGTTTTTGGTTTTCCGTTAGCTTTTGGCAAAGATGTTTTTGGTATAATAGGCAGTTTTTCAGATGTTTTTCTCTCTCATATTGCGTCTGTTTCTGGTTCAATACCCACAATTCTTTTTGCAGTTTATCAGATGACGTTTGCTGCTATCACCGTCTCTCTTATTTCGGGTGCCCTTGTAGAGAGAATAAAATTTAAGAGCTGGATAATATTTACAGTTTTATGGATTACCTTTGTCTATGTTCCACTTGCCCACTGGGTATGGGGCGGCGGATGGCTTGCCAAATTAGGAGTATTAGATTTTGCTGGCGGCATTGTGGTTCATATTAGCGCAGGGATCTCTGCGCTTGCAATGTGCCTAATTCTTGGTAGGAGAAAGGATATGAGGATTTTGCCTCATCAATTGGGTTATTCTGTTATTGGTGCAGGCCTTTTATGGTTTGGTTGGTTTGGGTTCAATGCAGGAAGTGCTCTTTCTTCTGGCCAGCTTGCAGTGGATGCTTTTATAAATACAAATATGGCTGCCTCTGTTGGTCTTTTGACATGGATGATAATCGATCTTATAAAGGATAAGAAGGCAACCGTTTTAGGGGCAATATCGGGTTCTATAGCAGGACTTGGTGCTATTACCCCTGCCGTGGGCTATGTAAATATTTCGAGTGCCTTTGTTATTGGGATAGTATCGTCTTGTTTTTGCTATATTGCGATTTCATATATCAAACCAAAGTTTAATTACGATGACAGCCTTGACGTATTTGGTATCCACGGGATTTCAGGTATATGGGGAAGTTTAGCGCTGGGTTTGTTCGCAAATCCAATAATAAACGGTGCAAAAGGGCTTTTTTTCGGTGGTGTGCATCAGATTATTTCTCAAATAATAGGCGTGTCTGTGGCTATTATTTATTGCTTTGCAATAACTTTCTTAATCGGTTTATTTATTCAAAGGTTTTTTGGCTTAAGGGTTTCAAGAGAATCTGAGATAAAGGGTCTTGACGAAAGTGAACACGAGGAATCGGCTTATGAATTTTGAAATGTAGGTTTTTTAAAAACTGTGATCTATGAATAGCTTTATGCTTCATAGATCACAGTTTAATCTTTTTTATAAATCTTCTGGAGCTCTTGGGGTTCCCATAACGTGATATCCAGCATCGACGTAAATTGTTTCGCCTGTAATATTTCTTGATCTATCTGACGCTAAAAAGGAAGCAAGATTTCCAACATCTTCAATAGTAACTGTTCTCATAAATGGAGAATTTTGTTCATTGTGTTTCAAAAGATCGCTGAAACCCTTTATGCCAAAGGCTGCAAGGGTTTTTATTGGCCCTGCTGATATTGCGTTTATTCTAATTTTTTTTGGTCCAAGGTCATATGCGAGGAACCTGACAGATGCTTCGAGAGCAGCTTTACAAACTGCCATTATATTATAATGAGGCACAACTTTTTCTGCCCCATAATATGTCATTGCTATGACCGATGCTTCACGCCCTTGCATAAGAGGATAAAATGCATTGCACATGGCTATCAGAGAATAGCAGCTCGTTTCCATAGCTATTTTAAAACCCTCTCTGGACGTTTGTAACAAGCCCTCTTCGAACTCTTCTTTTGGTGCGAATGCCACCGAGTGCACTAATATATCAATTGAACCCCATTCATTTTTTATTGAATCGTGAACCGACTTAAGATCTTCGTTTTTATTTACATCACATGGCAGGACAATTTTTGCATCAAGCGCATCAGCGAGTGGTCTGACCCTTTTTTCCATTACGGGCAGATAAGTCAAAGCGATTTGGGCACCTTCATCTTTGCATGCTTTTGAAATGCCCCATGCAATGCTCTTGTCATTTGCAAGTCCGAATATAAGAGCTTTTTTACCCTCTAATATGCCCACTTCATACCTCCTTATAATTTAAAAATCATAGAATTTTATTATTATAACAAAAAACAAAATCTTTAATTTCTTTAAAATTCTTTATCAAAAAAGAATTTTTATCTTGATATAGGTTTTCTGGTCTTGGTCCCCAAAGAGCCCCCAAAAATTTTACATTGGCTCTGTTTGCAGCCATCTGATCGTATTGGCTGTCTCCTATCATAAAAGAATTTTTTCTGTCTGAATTTGTTTTTTCCAGTGCCTTTTCAATAGGTTCTGGATCGGGTTTTGTGTTTACTACGTCTTCACTACAAATTACCTCTTGAATGAATTCTGAAATGCCAATGTATTTTATTCCTTCATATGTGGTGCGACGCCTCCTTGATGTGACAATCGCCTGAACTATGTCATCTTTTGCAAGCTCTTCAATGGTTTCTCTTGCTCCTGGATATGCTTTTATCTTGTAGGCAAACACAGACTCATGATATTGTCGATAGTAATCGAGCAATTTATCTATAATACCCTCTTCAAATCCAAGGGCTAAAAAACTTTCTCTCATTGGGAGAGAAAAGACACCTAAGATCTTTTCCGTTGGGAGTTCAAATCCGAAAAAATGCTTAAAAGTTTTTTGGTAAGATTCTATTATAAGATCGGTTGTATCGGCAATCGTACCGTCAAAATCCCACATTATTGTGTACTTCATTTTATATTACCTCCGAAATCTACTTGTAAAATAGCTTTATTTGCCATTATAATGGAACAATAACTTAATATTTTACTACATTTAAGGAGGTTCTCTTGAACAGGAGAGATTTTTTAGGTATCCTGGCTTTAGGCACACTTCTTAACTTTGAGTCCTTTAATGATCTTGCATTTGCACAGGTTAATAGTTCTCCTCAGGGCAGTGAACTCTTTACCAATAAAGAATTTTCTTATCAGGCTCTTAGGGCGCTTTCAAAGACTTTTTCTTCCTGTGCAGATATAAAGGAATGTTTCCTTGCAATCAAGAGCGTCAAGGACAATGACACAAATAGCTGGTATGAAGGCTGGAAGGCTCAAGGAGATAGAATATATTCGCTTGCAGAGGAGTATTACTCAGATGGCTTTTTAGTAAGCGCAAGGGAGTCTTATCTTAGGGCTTCCAACTATCTGAGGACTTCAGGATTTTTTCTTGGCTCGAATCCTAAAGATTCAAGAATTTTCGATACTTACAATAGAAGCAGGGCATCATTTGTGAAGGCAGCGTCCCTTTTTGACCCAAAAATTGAATCTGTAGAGATCCAGTATCAGGATACTACAATCCCGCTTTATTTTGTGAAGGCATCAAACGATAATACCCCAAGACCTACTATTGTCTTGGTGGGCGGATTTGACTCCAATGCAGAAGAGCTTATTATGGATTGGGGTTTTGGAATTGCAAAAAGAGGCTTTAATTGTGTAGCTTTTGACGGTCCTGGTCAGGGGAGGGCTCTTATACTCCAGGGGCTTTACTTTAGGCCAGATTTTGAAAAGGTAAGCAAACCTGTAATAAATTATATCGTTACAAGAAGAGATGTGGATCTCAAAAAAATAGCTATGTTTGGTGTAGATCTTGGAGGATATTTTGCGCCCAGAGCGTGTGCCTTTGATGGTAGGATTGCTTTACTGGTGGCCGATGGCGGTGTGTTTGATTATTATAGCTCTTTAATTTCACTTTTGCCTACAGTTGCGAAAAATCTCCTTGAAACTGATAAGGCTGCTTTCAATAAAGCTATGGCTGAAGCACTAAAGGACAATATCACTTTTAGGTGGGCAATTCACCACGGCATGTGGGCATTTAACGCCACTACTATTGCTGACTTTTTCTTAAAAACAAAGCCGTATAACTTGAAAAATATTATATCTAATATAAATTGTCCTGCTCTGGTTGTGAACTCTACCAATACATTTTTCTTCAGAGGAGAGTCTAAGAAATTCTACGATTTGCTCGAGTGTCCAAGAGAGATAATCAATATGACTGCCAGCGAGGGAGCAGAAGAGGGCTCTCAAGTAGGCGCTCTTGGATACGCTCAGGGCGTTATATTTAACTGGATAGAATACCACTTGAACAAGATTACTGGTTAGATTTATTATTATTGTTAGTATTGTATAATGCTAATATAATTTTAAAATATTTTTAGGGAGAGTTTATGATAGAAGCAGGATTAAGTGCAGAAATTGAGGCTGTAGTTGGTGACAATGATACAGCAGCTTTTTATGGCAGTGGATTGGTAAGTGTGCTCTCTACACCCAGGGTTATCAGCCTGCTTGAAGGCGCTGCAGTAGAGGCTATAAAGGATCATCTTGATTTAGCGGATACTTCAGTCGGAACAATGGTCAGCATAGAGCACATCGCTCCTACGCCCGTAGGAATGAAGGTTTGGGCGAAAGCAAAGCTTGTCAAAGTAGATGGCAGAAAACTAACGTTTGAGGTTTCTGCAAGAGACGAAAGAGATGAGATTGCAAGAGGGACACATGAGAGATTTGTTGTAAATTTCAATAGGTTTATGGAAAAGGCAAGGTTAAAAAAGCAATAGTTTACTGATAGCACAAATCTATGTAATTATATAGTTATCTTAAAGGGAATGGAGCGGTGGATAAAGTGTATTTATGTCTTATTCATAAGATTTATTCTTTTAAGAAGGCAATCCACTGCTTAGAAGTATTTAAATTTTTTTTATTTTTTTTAATCTTTTTTATAACCCTATCTTATTCGAGTGCGTATTCTCAGGGTCTATCCGTTAAAAAGGTTTTGATACTGAACTCTTATAGCTCTGATTATATTTGGACTGTTGAAGAACAAAAGGGGATCTTGTCAGAGTTAAACAATAAATTCCCAACTCCTCAGATCTTTATTGAAAATATGGACACAAAGAGATTTAACTCAAAGAGCTATTTTGAAGATTTTTCAAATTTTTTATTGAAAAAATACTCTGGGTTTAAATTTGATGCAATAATAGCTTCAGACGACCCGGCTTTTGTTTTTGCGCTAAGTAAAAGAAGCCAATTTGGAAACCTTCCAATATTTTTCTGCGGGGTAAATGCATATAGCGATGACATAAAAGGATTTATTCCTGACAGAGTTTATGGTGTAAAGGAAGAAGAAAACTTAGAATCTACTCTTTCCCTAATGTTAAAGCTTTTTCCGAATACAAAGAAGATCTTAGGCATTGCAGATGAAAATGATGCAACATATTTTAAAAAACAATTTGATAACTTTTTTGTATCACACAAGGGCATATTAAACGAATATTTTGTTTCAAATGCTCTCGATAAGGTAGTAGATAAGATTAACTCAGAGCCAAAAGATACTATTGTATTAGACCTGATTAGCCATAGCGTAGATAGATATGATGACGATTTAGCAGGGCCTATCTCCTTAAGCGATATTTATAAGAGGGTAAATATACCAATTTTTGGAACATTTGACTATCAATTGGGTTATGGAATAGTGGGTGGGATGATTACTAGCGGGTTTGATCAGGGCAAAATTGTAGGCAAATTAGCCTATGATTACCTCTCTGACAACGCCGCAGGTTGGGGGACTTCTAAGATTGTGGGCAGCTCTGAGTCAAACTACTATGCCTTTGATGAAAATTTACTGAAAAAATTTGGCATAAAAAGAGGTGACTTGCCTCTCGATAGCAAGATTATAAATCATCACGAAACTTTTTTTGAAAGGTATTCAAAGGCTATAATTTACTTTTCTATTGTGGCCCTCTTGCTTTTGCTAGTAATTGGATTGCTTGTGGCTGTTTTGCTTCAGAAGAGGCGTGAATACAAGAAGCTTTCTGACAGTGAGAAATACTTTAGACTTCTTCTTGATAATTCAAGCGATATGATATTTGTTGTAGATTTTGATGGCGAAATACTTTTCGAAAACAATTCTATGGCTATGCTGTTTTCTGACATTAATGACATTGAGGCCAAAAATTTCTTGAACTTTTTAGAAAATGGTGAGAGAGAAAGGTTTAAATTATTGTTTGAAAAAATTGTAGTTACCGAAAAAGATTCTATATTTCCCTTTAAATTTTATATTAGTACAAAAAGTGGAGCAAAAATTGTATTTGAAGGGAAAGCAAAGAAGGTTTCTATTAAAGAAGAAGATTTTATATTGCTAACGATCTCTGAGGTTACAGAAAAGGAGAGAATTCACAACTCTCTTAGAGAAAGAGAAGAGGACTATGATATATTGTTTAACAATATAAATGACATTGTATTAGTGGTTGATTCGGATTATAGGATTATAAAGTCAAATAATGAGCTTTACAGAACTTTTGGGTATAAACCTGAAGATGTAATTAATAAAGAAATAATAAACTTTGTACATCCTGAAGACAAAGGATATGTAAAGTCTCTAATTGAAAGAATTCAGAAAGAAAATATAACAAGTCTATCCTTTGAAATCAAAGCAGTTGATGCAAAAAACCATATTAAAATCCTTGATATTAAGACCAATACTATATACAAAAATTCTAAGAAATTGATTTTTGTTGTTTGTAGAGATATAACAGAAAAGAAACGTTCGGAAGAAGCTTTTATTCAAAAACAAAGAGAGCTAAACATCCTTCTTGATAGTTTGCCGGGTTATATTTATTACAAAAATAAGGAAGGCATATATGTTTTTGTAAACAATAATTTTTCTAAAATGTTGGGGAAGGATAGAAAAGAGATTATTGGTCACACTGATTATGAAATATTTGGTAAAGAACAGGCAGAGAAGAATCTTGAATTAGACAGAATGGCTTTAAGACTTGGTATGGTTCATTTTCAGGAGGAGGTGCTTAGAAAACCCAATGGCGAATCTATAAGCGTTCTTACTCAAAAGGTACCAATTTTTGATGAGAATAGAAACCTTCAAGGGCTAATAAGCTTAAGCTACGACATTACCGAGCTAAAGAGTGCTTATAACCTGGTAAAGAATATTGAAGAAAAATACTTTGAAATAATTAGTCTAATAGATGAAGTAATATTTGAACTTGACTATTCTGGGAGATTTAGTTTTATAAGTGACAGAATATATAATTATACTAACCTTTACCCAAAAGATTTTCTTAATAAATTTTTTGTTGACTTCTCATCCCCTGCCGAGAAAGAAAAGCTTACTCTTTTTTTTATGTCGATGTTGAGAGGGGACAAAAAGAACATCGTTTTTGAAATTGATATTAAAAACGATAAAGAAGAATATATAAAATTTGAGATGACCATTGTTGCAAAATATGAAGGCAAAGTCTTTAAAGGCGCTATGGGGAATTTGAGAAAGGTTTAGATTAGATCGTCGTCTTTAGGGAAAACTATGCCTTTTATCTCCTCTTCTTTGAGGATACCTTTTGAGATTGCGTACCTTACGATGTCTGACCTCCTCCTAAGATCCAGCTTTGTAGTAATTCTTTGCCTATATGTTTGAACAGTTTTAGCGCTAATCTGAAGAGTTTGAGCTATTTCTTTAGCACTATATCCTAAGGCTAATAGCCTTAGCACCTGATCCTCCCTTGAGCTCAGAGTTTTGCTGCTGCTGTCAGAAAGCAACCCCTTTAGTACAACTCTTGAATATGAAGCGGGCACATAAAGATCCTCGCTATCTGAAATGATTTTGAGTGCCTGGACGCACTCTTCTGACACCTCGCTTTTTGGAATAAATCCTGATGCCCCCTCCTTTAGAGTTTGGACTATTACAGATTCATCCTGGTACATACTTAACACGAGTATTTTAGTGCTTGGAGAAATCTTTTTTATCGGTCCAATAATATCAAGACCGCTGCCATCTGACAGGGAAAGATCTAATATTACAATATCTGGTTTCAACTTTTTTACCAGATTAAGTGCGTCGGCTGCACTTGGGGTTTCCCCAACAATTCCAAAATTTTCGCCCGATTGATTTATTAAAAACTTTAATCCCTCTCTTAAGAGGGCATGATCGTCAACGATTAAGATCTTCTTTTTTGAATGGGATGTTTGCATAAATTTTCGTACCACCTTCCCCTTTTCTTTCGATATTTAATGAGCCTCCAAGACTTTCTGCTCTTTCTTTCATATCTATAAGACCATAGCTATTTATATATTTTTTGTCTTTATAATTTATTTCAAATCCAGTTCCATTGTCTTCAATTACCAATTCTATTTTATCATCAATTTCTTTTATGGTGATACTTATCAGGCTTGCGTTAGCATGTTTTATGACATTATTTATGGCTTCTTGAACTATCCTGAATAACGACAGCTCTATATAATCGTGAAGTTTTGAGTTGACATCGTATGTAAATTCTATATCAAGGCTGCCATTCTGTTGAGCTCTCTCGAGCAGCGTTTCTACAGATCTTTTTAGCCCAACCTCTTCTAACATACGGGGCCTTAGGTTTACAGTCAGGCTTCTCAAATCATTGGTAGCGTCTTTAAATATACTGTATGAGATTCTTAATCTTTCTCTTAAATTTTCTGGAATATCTTTGTTGCTTATTACATGAAAAAGGTTGATTTGCCCAGATGCCAGAGTTTGCATAACGCCATCGTGTATTTCCATAGATATCCTCTTTCTCTCTTTTTCTAATGAAGATATCTCCCTCCTAAGGAGCTCTCTTCTCTTTTCCTCCTCCTCCTCCTTTTTCAGTCTTTCCTCCATTTTTAATCTCTCGATTTTGTGCATTTTTAAGTCATTTGCCATAGAATTTAATGATTGTGCGAGGTTCTCTAGCTCGTCTTTGGATTTTATATTTACCCTTGAATCAAAGTCTCCAACAGAAACTCTTTTTGCAAGGTGTATCAATTTGTTTATGTTGTCCACTATCGACTGGGTTAAAAATAGAAAAAATAACAAGGATACAATGATTACTATAAAACCAAACAACAAAAATTGAAGTACGAGGCCGTTGATTCTGTCTATTATAAGCATTGGAGAATACCCGATATGTATTGTGCCAAACCCTCCGCCTAAAAGAGGATAATTAAGGTCATAAATTAAGCCATTTTTGGTATTAAAAGATCTTACAAGTCTATCGTTTGAGTTGTTAAGGCTTATTAGATCTGCTGGAACGCCTTCTTCAAAGGTAGATGCAAGAACTCTTCCGAATGGTCTTTGGATGTACACATAAACCACTTCTTTATTCTGCTGTTTAATGTTTTTTAAAATTCGGTTGGCTTCGATGCTATTATTTGTGGCGATACTGTCGATAATTGAATATTCGATATCTGAACATGTTGTTTGCATTCTTTTATTTAAGTTTTCGAGCAAGTTTTGGGTAAGGGTGTATTTCATAAAGAGCAAAAGGGCAAGCGTGCAGATTAGTGAGGGCAATATAACAGATATTGCAATTTTAAAACTTATTTTCATTGTTTTTACCAAGCCAGTCCGAAATTGGATCAAAAAAGTCACTTCTAACTTCAACATATTTATCATAACCCAATATATTGAGAACTTTTTTACCTTCTGTGTTTTTGTCCATATTCAAAAAAAGTTTTTGAAATTGAAGCTTGGTCTTATAGTCCAGATCTTTTCTCACTATTATTGGAGGATTTGGGATTTCTATTGGAGACTCCCATACTATGTGAAGTGATTTTAATATTTCTGGATTTTTCTCCTTTAGTTGCTCGTAGGTATTGCTATCAATTGTGGCTGCGTCGACCAGGCCTTCTTTTATGGATTCAATTGAAGAGCTGATGCTAAATGTAAAGATATATTTTGAGAAAAAGTCTAAATTTAATCCATTTTTTTTAAGGTAATTTTCCAATATTATGTAGCCTGCAAATGAATACGGATCTGTAAAGGCTATAGTCTTTCCCTTTAAGTCAGAAATATTCTTTATGTTATCATTCTCTGCTATTACGTATGATTTATAGTATGTTTTATTGTTTATAATTGGCACAGCAAGAAGATCTAATTTGTTTTTGTCTACAAAAAAAGCTCCTGAACCAATTATGCCAATTTGTGCGTCACCAGAAAACATTGCTTCCAAGGCTTCTGAATAGGTTTTTCTTGTGAAGAGCACGACGTGTTTGTCGGTAGATTTTGAAAGGTATAGTATAAGCGGTTTATAAATTAGTGTAACCTCTTCAATGGACAAGGTAGATGAAACAACTATGCTTATAGTATTTTTTTCGCTTTCGGCAGATATGGGGCTAGATCCTTTATTCAGGTCTAAATTTATAGATGGACTTGGCAAGAAGTTTATGCTAATAATTAAACAAGCACCTACAATAAATAGTAAAATTATTAAAAACAACATAAAAAAAATGTCTTTGTAGCTTAAAAACCTATCCTTTATGTGGTTTTTGTATTTCATATCTAATTAGATTTTTTTGTCTTTGAGCTTTTTATCGGTATGCAGTAAACTGGAAAATCAGCTTCTGATATAATCCTATATGCAATGCTGCCTATTAAAACTTTTTTTACGGTATTTGGATTTTGTGTTCCAAGAACTACCATGTCATAATCTTCCTCTGTAGCGTAATTTACGATATATTGTGCTGGATCCCCAAAACCGCCTGAATGGGTGTAGATGGGAAAATCTTCTTTATATGCAATTTCTCTTGCTCTTTCGAGAATTTGCTTTGAGGTTTGGAGCAAAATCTCTTTTGTGTGAACGCTCGAAAAAAGATTTATCTCAGTGAGAAGTGGGTATACGTGAATTGCAGTAATTTCCCATTTAAACCTTTTTGCTATTGTTATAGATCTTTTTAAGGCGTTTATAGAAGTTTCAGAACCGTCAAAAGCAAGGAGAATATTTTTATATTTTTCTTCGAATGGACCTTTTTTGTAATTCTTGATCGTCAAGACATCACAAGGTGCATCTCTTATTACGCCTACTGTTACGCTGCCAACGTTTATTACCCTATTGTAACCTTTTGTTCCTATGAGTATTAAATCGGGTTTTAAGAATTCTGAAAATGATACTATTGCATAATCGGGTGAGCGTACCTTTTTTGGTATTTGAATTTTTTCGTTTGATTCAATATTTGTATAGGTTGCATTGTCCCCTGCAATCGTTGCGAAGTAGGCATTTATTTTTTTGTTTTTTTCTTTTGCTTGTTCAAAAGCACTTAAGAGCATTGTGAACAATTCAGACTCTATTCTTTCTGATTCTAGTGATGAGATGCCGAATATTTCTGTTGGCAGATCGAAGACGCTTATGAGCGTGATATATGAGTCAAAGGAGGCACTTATTTCTAGTGCCTCCTTTAATGCGCTTTTGCTACTCAGTGAACCGTCGTATGCAACTAATAATTTTTTATACATATATATATTCTAATCATTAACTCTCACTTCTGCAATAGCATTTGCTCTTTTGATTTCTCTCTTTCCCCTGATCATGCTAAAGACTATTATTAGCGCTCCAGCAAGAAGAGTTAAGCTCATTATTATAAAACTGGTTTGATCAAGAGCCGTTAAGACCTGCTTTTCCATAGGCACAATATTCAATTCATTTAGGTACTGAGGGACTGCAAGTATCCTTGAGCCTGCAACCAGGAGCATTATAAAACCCATTACAAACTTTATAAGATATGGCTTTACAAATGTAGTAGCAGCAGCTCCTATCTGTACTCCTATTAACGATCCTGCAAGAATTATAAGAGTTAATCTAATATCTATCATTCCGCTCATCGCCCACTTTACAGATCCAACCAAACCCATTACAAATGCTATTACCAACTCTGTTGCTGTTCCTACAGTGCTAGTTGCGCCCAATACATAAATCATTCCTGGAACTCCGATGAATCCTCCTACCGCTATTGTGGCCGCAAGAAGTCCTGTGCAAAACCCGATTGGGAAGGTAACCCAGAAGGATATCTTTGCTCCTACCTTGCCAAAATATATCATTGGCGGTATGTTTATGCTCTGTATCCTCTTTGCAAGGGCAGTCGTCTCTTCCTTTGCGTTCTTTGACTTTGCCATATTTAGTGCATCCTTAAACACATACGCACCGACTATTGTTAAAACGATTATGAACATAGTACTAACATAAAGGTTTGACCCTGCATTTCCCCAAGTCTTCAATATTACTTCTTGGATTTGTATGCCTACCTGGACTCCAAGTATGGCTGATATTGCCATAACAAGACCTAACTTTATATCTACTTGACCATACTTCCACCTCTTATATGCTCCAACCATTGATTTTGGAAACTTGTGGCACATATTGCTTGCAACTGCTATTGTTCCTGGAACTCCAATGCTCATCATCCCCGGTGTAAGAACAAATGCTCCGCCAGAACCTATAAAGCCGCTAACCAATCCTCCAACAAAGCCGACAAACAATAGGAAAAGAATATTTGCTGGATCAAGTGTGATAAAGTTTGACAAGATCCCCATAGAATTTGCTTCCATTTTAGTGAGCCTCCTTCTTTGTTATTGCTTCAACGCCAATAAATGGTAATAAATAACTTGCAAAAGCTCCATGCACAAAAGAAAAGTAAAAGGCAAAAAGTATTGGAACTGCTGAAAAGAATCCGCCTCTTGTGGTATAAAACAACAAATCTGTCTGAAATAGATAAATCATTAGATAAGAACTTAACGAAAGAGCGCCCCACATAACTAGAGGTATGGTCTTTTTGTTGTTTTCCTTCTTCATTTTTCTCCCTCCTTAGATTATTAATAAATTTTATTTTTAGATTTTTTAAGAACCGACTACAATTACTGGGCAGTGTGCATTGTTTATTACATCTGCTGTTGTACTTCCAAGAAAAATCTTCTTTATTCCGCTCATCTTAGAGCTCTGGACTATTATTGCTTCAGGGTTGTACTTATTTACCAACTCTTCGATTCTGTCCTGGTAAGATCCTATCTTTACTACCTTTTCTAACTGACAATTGATATTGCTAAGTTCACTCAAGAATCTTGAGATATCATTTTCAGCCTTTGTAACAATAGCTTCTTCTGCTTCAGGGTTGAAGACTCCAATGTCCTCTGATCTGTCTACGATTCTCAATAAATAGATCTTAGAAGTGTTATTCGTTGCTATATAATTTCTTGTTTCCTTAATCAGTGATAACTGGTTTTGCTTTCCATCTCTGAGAACAACAAAAATATTTCTATCCTGCTTAGTCATCTTGCTAACCACCTTTCATTACTAATTTTTATCTTTGATATTATTCTGGCTTATTAATAGGGTAAAAAAAAGTCGGAATAAGTTAATTTATGGAGTCATCATAAGAAAGTATTTTGTAGTGATAATTTGAGGTAGTTTGTAATGGAAGTTTAAACTACTTCATGTAAGGTTTATGATTACGTTGATTTAGAGAGGTCCCTTTAAAGTCTTCTATTTATAGATTGGATTAGTTGTTATATATTTAGGTTATAATTAAGTTTTATGATGTTGATTAACTTTTAGGAGGTAATTTTGAAAAGGTTAGTTGGTTTTTTTGTTGCAATATTTTTATTGATGAGCTCTTGTGCCTATGCTGTTCAGGTTGGCGATATTGGAATTGCAAAGACTACTATTAAGGGATCTGATATTTCAACCTTCAATATAGAAGTAATAGGTATAGTTAACAACCCTGGTTTGTATCCATCGTATTTAATAAAAGTCTGGGGTTCGGCTATTGACTTTACAGGCGGTATTGCTGAGGGTATGAGCGGGAGTCCCGTTTATATAAATGGCAAATTGATTGGCGCTATTTCTGCAACCTTTCAGAACGCAGACCCTCATATTGGATTGGTTACCCCAATAGAAGCGATGAGAACTCTTTGGGATTATGAAAAAAAATCTCCGGAAGTTAGCGAGCTTGAAAAACCTGTAGTTCTTAACGGGACATCCTTTACTGCTGTTTCAAGAGTGCCGACAAATGAAAAGGGCGTTTTAGTTCAAATGCCTTGCGTTTTATATTACGAAAAAGGTTTTTCTGGCAGAGTTCTCTCTATGTTAAAAAAAGAGATGCCTTTAGTTTCAGACGTTTCCTCTGAGACTTCTCATGAGTGGACAGCTCAGCCGGGCGCTCCTATTGCTGTTCAGTTTGCAAGGGGATCTGTGGAGCTTGGAGCTGTAGGAACTCTTACTGAAATTGATGGTAATAAAATCTTAGCTTTTGGACACCCTGCAACAGATGCTGGAAATGTGGATTATTTTTTGTCATCAGCTTATACATATTACACAATAAAAAGCCCGATCTTGCCCTTTAAGGTGGCATCTATAATATCTCCTGTAGGAAAAGTTGTTCAGGATAGATCTTATGGTATAGCCGCATATCTTGGTACTCTGCCTCCCACTACTACAATTGACGTTAACGTAAATTCGAATGGAGAACATAGCTTCTTTGTTCAAATACCTGAAAATGAGGATATGCTTCTAAAATATGCTTCTAAAGTTGTTTTGCAGTCGCTTGACGACTCGCTTTTGAGCCAACATGGTGGCTCTAGCACAGCTGATATTACCATAAGGCTTTCCGATGGCACTACCATAGAAAGAACAAATATGTATTCTGATCCTGATGATATATCCTATAAAAGCGTTCTTGAATTAGATGAAATGTTATACAAGATATTAACTAACCCATTGAAAAAAGCAGTTCCCGAATATATTGGTTTTAAGATAGATATGTCAAACAGCATAAAGAGCGCTCAGGTTGACAAAGTTAATATGGACAACCTGGCAAAGAAGTCTGAGCCTATTAAGCTTGAAGTTTCACTAAGACCATATCGAGAGGCCTCCTATAGCGAGAACATATCTATAGATCCAAAATTGCCAAAGGGTAGCTACGCTTTAATAGTAAGAGGAAGCGATGAGGCAAGCGCCCAGAGAGCTAAGACTACTACTGATAATAGTTCAAGTAAACCCAAAGAAGAAGTTATCGAAACCTTTGGCCAGTTAGTAAAATCTCTCACCGACAAGCCAAAAAACAATCAATTAGTTATAGAAATATATTCATCGCAATCATCCAATGAAGAAAAGCCTACACCTGTTTTTAAGAAGTATATCGATCTCCCATGGGTAGTTACCGGTATTGCCACCAAAACATTTGAAGTAAGGTAAATATTTGAAAATTATCATTATTTCTGAAGGAAGACCTGGACACTATAACCAGTCTGTGTCTTTGGCAAGGTCGGTTGGTTTGGATTACGAAATAAAGAATATACCATTTGTTGATTTTAGAACTGAACTTTTGAGGCTTTTTGATAACGTTGTTAGTAGAGATACTGCAAAAAAATTATTTATAAAATTTTTCGGAGTAAATCCAGATAACTACGTGGGCGCCATTGGCACAGGGAATAGAGTTCATCCCTTTCTGGCGCTTTTTAAAAGGGCTACAGATTTGCCTACAATATCAATCTTTTACCCAAAGCTTTTACCAGATATTTTTGATATGATAATCGTGCCCTATCATGATAGAGCGCCAGATAATCCAGGAGTTTATCGTGTATTTGGCGCCATATACTTTAAAGAAAAGATAGAAGACACTGAAATATCAAATTTTAGATCAAGGCTTAAATCAAATGGTCCATGGATATCAATTATTATTGGGGGGAATAGTAAACATCACGCTTTTAATTCTGATGAAATCATAAAGGGTTTGGAGCTTCTGTTTAAAAATGAGAATTTGAAAGCTTATAGATATTTGCTATCCACGTCCAGAAGAACCCCCCAGGACCTTGAAGAGCTTATTGAGAAAAATAATTATCCAATTGATTTTTCTGTTTACTATCACAAAGATAAGACAAATCCACTTAGATATTATTTTGAGATTTCTGATTTTGCAATCATTACCGCAGACTCTATCTCGATGATTACCGAAGCCATTAATTGCGGTGTCTTTTGTTACTGTTTAAGGATTCCCGAGAAGGGCAAGTTAAAATTTGATAATTCATTTGAAACCCTTGAAAAACAGGGTTTTATAAAGTTGATAGAGCCTGAAGAATTAGGAGATATTATAAAAAAGAATAGAATAAATTTTGAGGTCGCTGATATTCTATATGATAAAGTTAGAAAATTGTTTAAAATTTAGTTAATGATTAAGTTTTATCCTTTTGAAAAATATAGTATACAATATTGTTAATTTTAAGAAATTTTACTTGAGGAGAAAATATGACTTGCTACAATCATTTTATATCGCTTACTGATAAAAAAATGTTTGGCGTTTTTAATTTGTAGCATGAAGATACTGCTTGTTGCTCACGAAAAAGATGCAGGGGGAGTTTCCAGCCATATAATCTCGCTTTCAAGGGAGCTTATAAAATTCGGTCATCAGGTAAAAATTGTTTGGCATACACCAGATGAACGAGATCAATTGAGTTTGCCTCTTCACAGCAAAGATCCTGTATCTCTCTTTCTCTCTTCATTTGGATTGCTAAGGCTTCTTAAAGATTTTTCCCCTGACGTTGTTCACGTGCATTCAAGGATGCCATTCTTAGCTGTTCTGCCATGGGTCAAGGCTCTTAAAATACCTGTGGTCTATACAGCTCATGGTAATTATAGTCCTCACAGACTTTCAAAACTTATTTCTTTTGCTAATGTGGTTATAGCGCTCTGCTCAACTCATCAGGTTTATGTAACGAAGGAATTAGGCGTTGATATAAGAAAAATAAGAATAGTTGGCAATGGCGTTGATACAGAAAAATTTAAACCAAAGCATATAGAGAAAGCAAATAATGAAATTGTAATAGGTCTTGTGGGCAGACTGGTCAGCGCTAAAGGTTTTTCTTTCTTTCTTAAGGTATTTAGCTACCTTCCGATACAAACTCGACTGGTAATAGTAGGGGATGGAGAGCTAAGAGAGGTATTAGAAGAAGATGCAAGAAATCTAAACATCTCATCAAGGGTTATTTTTATGGGGAAAAGAGACGATATAGAGGACATATATCCAACCTTCGATATTTTTTGCCTGCCTTCTATAAAAGAGGTTTATCCACTGGTTCTTCTTGAAGCAATGAGCTCAGGCCTTGCCTGCGTAGCCTCAGATGTTGGTTGTGTCTCTGAAATGGGCAAAAATTCAATTATTGTTCTCCCAAAATCTGATCTAAGTTTATGGGTGAAATCTCTTTTGAGGCTTATAGATGATGGCGAGGGCAGGCAAAGTCTTTCGAAAAGGGCTCTTGAAAGGAGCAAAGCGTTTAGCTGGGAGAGCGTAGCAAAAAGAGTTGAGGAAATCTATTTAGAAGTTATTGAAGATGAAAAATAATTTGAATAAATTCGAAAAAAAGTTTGATGAGTCGAGTCCTAAAATTCTGTTTATAAGATTTAGCTCTTTTGGTGACATAATATTGGCTTCAGGAGTGATAGCTCTCTTGAAAAGCATATATCCAAACTCAGATATAACATGGATAATGGGCAATGAGTTCGCACCTGTATTTGAGGGGAGAACGCTTGCCAATAGAATTATTGGCATTGACAGATCTGGGCTTAAAGGTTATATTTCAGTGTTTAATCTTGCTAATAAACTTAGAGAAAAAACCTTTGACATAGTTGTAGACATTCAGGACAATAGAAGATCGGCAATTCTTTTAACAATGCTTAAATATAAAGTTAAAACAAAGTCTATGCCCTCTCTCAAACAAAGAGGGGACGATCACGCATACTTTCATTTTGCAAGAATTTTGAAGTCTATTGGAATTGATAAGATTCCAGAAAAACCATATTTGTTGTTCAATGACTTTGATAGGAAATCTTTGAACGAAAATTTATATTCTCTTGGCTATAAGGATGAGCCTCTTGTGGTGTTTGCTACGTCGGCCAGTCAGAGCTTAAAGAGATGGGATATTGAAAACTTTAAGGAATTAGCAAGAATTATAACTTCTAAAAACAAGGTTTCTATTGCGCTAATTGGTGCAAAAGGCGAGGAAGAATATGGATTTGAGGGTGAAAGAGTATACAACCTTATAGGAAAACTGCCGTATTTTTCTTCAATTCTCTTGATAGAAAAAGCAATGCTTCTTGTGACGAACGATTCATCTCCTTTACATATGGCATTTAGTGTCGCTACTCCAGCAGTAGTACTTTATGGTCCGACAAGGCCGAATTGGTCGCTGCCTCAAGGTCCATATTTTGCAATTCAAAGTCCAAGGGACTGCAGCCCGTGTATGAAGAAAAGGTGCCCTGAGGGATATAGGTGTTTAGATGAAATACTCCCACAAAATGTGTATAATGTAATAATAAAAAACAAGGAGAAAATTGGGTTTGAGTTTTCAGTTTGAAAGCGCAGGGGAATCTCACGGAAAAGGCCTGACAGTTTTTATAAAGGGCATACCAGCAGGGCTGACTGTAGACCTGGACAAGGTAAACAAAAGGCTAAAAGAGCGTATGGCAGGATATGGCAGAGGCGGTCGTATGGCTATAGAAAGCGATTGTGTAGAGGTTTTGTCTGGTCTAAGAGGTTCCAAGACTCTTGGATCTCCTTTGGTCTTTTGGATTAAGAACAAAGACTATGAAAATTGGTCTGATTTTATGGATCCAATTTCAGGTCAAGGCAAGGAAGTATTGAGTGCAAGGCCTGGTCATGCCGATCTTGTTGGGGCTCTAAAATATAATTTTGACGATATGAGAAACGTTTTGGAGAGGGCTTCTGCGAGAGAAACGGCTTCAAGAGTTGCAGCGGGCGCTTTGGCAGAGATATTGCTTGAAAACTTTGGGGTTAAGGTTGGTTCATTCGTAATTGGTATTGGAGAACACTCTTTCTCTCTTCCAGACAATCTCTTAGATGGCTATAAGAAATCTAGGGAATCTATCTTTTTTACCCCATATCCTGAAGAAGATGACAGGGTAAAATCTTTTGTCGATGACGTAAAGCTCAAAGGCGACACCCTGGGTGGAAGGGTATTGGCTTTTGCGTTGAACGTGGTGCCTGGCATAGGTAGCTATACCTCATACAATGAGAGATTGTCTGCTATTATTTCTTTTCATATATCCTCTATTCCTGCTACAAAGGCCATAGAGATAGGACTGGGCACTGAATCTTCAAGGATGCTAGGATCCAGTTTTCATGATGAGTTTACTAAAGAGCAAAGTCCATCTTCGAATAATCTTTATGCTGGCCTGAATCAGTATTTGCCAAAAGGTATTTTCAGAAAATCAAATTTTGCTGGCGGCATTGAAGGCGGGATGTCCAATGGAGAGCCAATAATAATAAAATCATTTATGAAGCCGATACCTTCTACAGCAAAACCGCTTAATGGACTGGATATAAGATCAATGAAGATTGAAGAGGCATCATATCAGCGTTCTGATGTTCTGGCTATTGCTGCTTATTCAGTAATTGTTTCGATGCAGCTCTCTATAGCTCTTGCTGATTGCTATCTTAAAAAATTTGGCTCTGATAATATGAGCGAAACTCTGGATAATTTTGCAAGATACAAAGAATATCTCCTTAAGAGGCTCTTAACTTGAAGAAAAATATAGTTTTGTCTGGCTTCATGGGAACAGGAAAATCGACTGTTGGCATGGCTCTTGCCGAGAGGCTTAGATGGGGTTTCGTGGACACAGACGATCAAATAGAGAAATTATCTGGAATGAAAATATCTAAAATTTTTTCTGAGTTTGGAGAGGATGTTTTTAGGAGATTTGAAAGCCTGGTCGTGTGCAAGGTTTCTGAATTATCCAATTACGTAATTTCTGTTGGGGGAGGTACTGTAGTCGACCCTTTTAATAGAGATATTCTTAGCAAGAATGCATTTATTATTACCTTTATGGCTCAGCCAGAAGTAATTTATTCAAGGGTATACTCTACTAAAAATAGACCGCTTTTAAATTTGGGCAGCGAAGAGCTTATACTCAATCAGATAAAAAATTTGCTTGAGAGAAGGATGAGATATTATTGTATCTCTGATTTTATTTTGGACACATCTTTTAAGGAAATATTTGAACTTGTAGATGAAATAATTGAACACATTTATAACATTGTCACTTAGAAATATTTCACTTGATTACATTTCAAATTATTAGAAAATAGAGGATGGTTATGGTGAAGACTTTAAGCTTTGATTCTTCCAATGTAAGTGTGTATTTTAATTCCCTTGAAACGTTTTCTGACACTATCAGGGAGAACCAATACTCAAAGATTGTAGTTGTAACGCACCCTATTTTATTGGATCTCTACAACATAAAAGACATTTTCAATAAACAAAATATTGATGTAGTTACTCTGTCAGAGGGAGAGGGAACTAAATCTTTGTCTTCATTTATAGACCTTTCAAGGATCTTTTTTGAGAAGTCTCTTGATAGAGGCTCTCATGTTATTGTAATCGGAGGAGGTGTGCTCGGCGACCTTTGTGGCTTTTTATGCTCGGTATATATGAGGGGCATATCTTTTTCGCTGGTGCCAACCACTCTTCTATCTATGGTTGACAGCTCAATTGGCGGGAAAAACGGCATTGATCTGGATTTTGGAAAGAATCTCTTGGGCAGCTTTTATCACCCGAAAAATATATTTATAGATCTCAGTTTTATTAAATCTTTGCCAGAACGAGAAGTTGCTTCGGGAATGGCAGAGGTTGTTAAGTATGCGATACTTGAGGGCTCATCCATACTTGAAGAGGTTAAAAAAGAAAAACCAGACATTGGCAAGTTAGTTGAACTCTCAATTGATATAAAGTCCAGATATGTAAAAGAGGATGAAAAGGAAATTACAGGAACAAGAGCCCTATTAAATCTTGGTCATACCCTTGGCCATGCCATAGAGGCAAGAACAGCATTTTCAAGATTTACCCATGGAGAGGCGGTTTCTATTGGAAGTTGTTTTGCTGCATTTTTCTCCTATACTCTTGGCCATGCCAGTGTAGAATTCTATAAAGAAGTTAAATCGTTGTTTGAAAAATATAATTTGCCCACTTTATATCCACATGATATTGAGATTGAATCAATTAGACAATATATATTGAAAGATAAGAAAAATATTTCTTCAAAATTAAGATTTGTTCTTCCGAAAGACTTTTCTGACGTTTTTATATTTCAGACAGATTTTGAAATTGTAAAGGATTGTCTTGTTAAATGGATAGAATATGAAAAGAATTAGCGGCCTAATAGGCAGGGGTATTTCCTATTCTTTGTCCCCAGCAATGCACAATAAGGCTTTAGATAAGTTAGGAATTGATGCTGTATATCTATTGTTTGACCTTGAAAGAGAAAATTTGTCTGATTTTTTGAGAATAATGATTGACGTTGGAGCTTTAGGATTTAACGTAACGATACCATATAAAGAAGCAATTATGGAACTAATTGATAATATTGACCCGGATGCGGCGGGTGCTCGGGCAGTAAACACGCTAATCCTGGTTAATGATAATTGGTATGGATATAATACCGATATTTATGGGATAGAAAGGTCTTTTGAAAACGCTAATGTTGACCTGAAAAATAAGATTGTTGGTATATTTGGCACTGGAGGGGCCTCAAAGGCTGCCATATATTCTATCCTAAAGCAGGGGGCAAAAGTTTGGGTTATGGGAAGAAACCCTGAAAAAATGGCAGAATTGTCAAGATTATACGATATTGAGGCTGTGTCTTGGACAGAAGATTTGCCATATTTTGACGTTTTAGTTAACGCAACGCCTTTAGGGAAAGGATCTATCGGTATGCCTCCATTCCCAAAAGAACAAGACTTTGTAGGCAAAGCCTTTTTCGATATGGTTTATGCACCTGTTCATACCCCCTTTTTGATAGAGGCAAAGAAAAAGGGTGGCGTGGCAATATCTGGTATTGATATGCTCTTATATCAAGGCGTTAAAGCGTTTGAACTAATCTTTAACAATGACCCCCCGATAGAAGAGATGAGAAATGAGTTGTTGAAAGCGACCGGACATTGTTGAAATAAAAATTTTGAATATGTTGTTTTGGAGGTAAGACATTGGTTGAAGGACTGCAGTCAGATAATCAAGATATTAATTTTAATAGTGTGAATTTTGAACAAAAACCAACAAGAGCTAATATGGTTGTAAAAAGACTTTTGTTGCTTTTTAAAGCTAGCCATTCATGGTTTAGCGTTTTTGAGGTATCCTTACTGTTCTTCTTTGTGATGATTTCGGTCTTTTTTGATTCATTTTATGGGAATTTTCTTTTTAAAATATCCATATTTGTGTGGATGCCAATTTTTTATATTCTTTACTCAATATTTTTTTCCTTCACCCTTAAAGAGGTTCCAACATATAAGTTGCTATTGTTAACGGTATTGGCATTGTTTTTGGATATGTTCCTATTTTATTTCTCTTATGTATTCGGTACATTTCCGTTTAAAGGTTTAGAGATTGAATTTGGACCATTTATGATAATATCCTCCCTTTTGCTGCCCTTATCAATATTACTTATCTACAGTCCCCCCCTCCAAAAAAAAGATATTACTTCTGAAAAGGAGGGATTTGTTGATACAGATTTGGGAGATGGCTCTAAGGTTGGGAGAGCAGGTCAGCAGGATAGATTACCAAACTCTTTAGATATTTTAGAGTCCGAAAAAGTTGGGCAGTCGCAAAAGGAAGACTTAACAGACATTCAGCTGCCATTGAATATTGCGGGTTTTTCCCATTATGCGGATAATTTGGTTGGCTCTTGCGGATATATTCTTGTAGATAAAGACGGATATATTCTATCTGAAAGAAATTTTTTTGAAAACAGTCAGGTAAAGGCATTGATATTAGATTCTTTGTCAAAGATGATTAAAGACTCCCTTCTAAGACTTGATTTTGGGAAACTTGAAAATATGATTTTGGCTGGCGATCAGATTGGCGTGATGTTCTTTTTGCTTAGAGATGAGGCAAAGTTTTTTGTATTTTTTGATTCAAGGCTTGAAAAGAGTTCGCAATTTGAGCTTTTTTCTGAAGCTATTTCTCTTTCATCAAGATTGGTATTCGACATAATTTAAATTAACAAGGAGGCAAAATGCTGTTTGAAATTCTTAGCTTTGTAGGGAAGAGCGATTCTGGTAAAACAACCTTTCTTGAAAAATTAGTTGCTGAACTATCAAAAAGAGGCTATAAGGTAGGAGTTCTAAAACACGATGTTCATGGTTTTGAGATGGACAAAGAGGGCAAGGATACTTGGAAGATGGCAAAGGCAGGGGCCTGGTCAGTCGGGATTTCTCATTCTGAAAAGATGGCTATTATACAAAAAGTTACAAAAGAGCTCTCCCTTGAAGAGGTTGCAAAATTTTTTGAGGGAGTAGATATATTGTTTACTGAGGGATATAAGAGAGAGGGGAAGAAGAGGATTGAGGTTAGGAGGAAAGGAATGGAGCCGCTGTGTAAGCCAGATGAAATTGTGGCGCTTGTAACAGACGACTTTATTTCTGAGTCTATTCCTCAATTTCCAATTGACGATCCGAATCCAATTGCTGATTTCATAGAAGAAAAGTTTATCAAATTTAGACACGTGGAATGTGCCCTCTGGGTGAACGGCAAAGAGATTGAATTAGGGGCATTTGTTGAGAAGATTATGAAGGAAGTTAACCTGGCCTTGATAGGTACTTTGCACGATATTGATGGAAGCCCAAAGTCAATAGATCTTAAGATAAGGCTTTGACATTTACATAGTAGATAATGGTAGATTATAATTTTTTCTATCAGGAAGCGATCAAGCTTGAGCTTATGTCGATTCCTGAGGCAAAGCAATTTCAAAACGATTTAAGGAATAAATTAGATTTCTGTAGCTTTGATGTTTCAGACGATCTAAAAATTCTTGCTTTAGACGTCTCCTATAAAAACAACTTTGCCAAAGCAAGCGCTGTAGTTTTTGATCTTAAAGAAAATGCCATTCTTCAAACAAGCATTTCAAGATGCGCCGTAAGGTTTCCATATATTTCAGGTTTTCTTGCTTTTAGAGAAGTCAAGCCCTTATTTGCTGCGTTGAGAGATATTACGATAGATTTTGATGTGATAATGGTTGACGGCCAGGGGATAGCCCATCCAAGAAGGGCTGGCCTTGCATGCCATATTGGTTATATTCTAAAGAAACCAACCTTTGGATGTGCTAAGTCAAGGCTCTTTGGTAAAGAGATGGGTGAACTTGGACCCAAAAAGGGCAGTTTTGCCGCCCTTGTCGACAAAGGAGAAACCAT